>CAYGAS010000001.1:0-2476 GCA_964347935.1 uncultured Nitrospiraceae bacterium
GGCGGGGACCAGAGTTGCTGGGAGTCCGAAGCGTCCTTGCCGTTCCTTTGTTGAAAGGTGAAGAACTCGTAGGTGTCATAAACATCTGGAAGACGAAAGTCGAGCCCTTCACTGACAAGCAGATCGAGCTCGTTAAGACCTTCGCCGCCCAAGCCGTCATCGCTATCGAAAACGTGCGGCTATTCAACGAGCTCGAGACACGGAATAAAGAGATCACCGAGGCGCTCGAACAGCAGACAGCCACTACCGAAGTGCTTAAGTTGATCAGCCGCTCCACCTTTGATCTTCCGGCGGTCCTGGAAACCCTGGTCGAAAACGCAGCGCGCCTGTGCCATAGCGACTGGGGGATCATCTATCGGTTCGATGGCGAGATCTTGCGGGTGGCGGGCTATTATGGCGCGTCCCCCGAGTTTATGGATTATTGGACACAATCCGAGCTCCGACCAGGCAAAGGCTCTGCTGCAGGGAGAGCCGCTCTTGAGCGTCGCACGGTACACATCCCCGACGTCCTGGCGGATCCAGAATATCAAACGAACGAAGGCCAGAAGCGTGGCGGCTGGCGGGCGGTCATCGCCGTCCCCATGCTCAAGGGAAACGTCCTGATAGGGGTCATGGCCTTGCTTAGGAATGAGGTCAAGCCGTTCACCGACAAACAGATCGAGCTGGTCACGACTTTCGCCGATCAGGCCGCCATCGCCATCGAGAACGTGCGCTTGTTCCAGGAGCTCGAGACCCGCAACAAGGAGATCACGGAGGCGCTCGAACAACAGACGGCGACGAGCGACGTGCTGCAAGTCATCTCGAGCTCGCCAACCGATGTTCAACCGGTGTTCGACATGATCGCAAGCAGTGCCAGGCGGTTGTGTGAAGGTGAGTTCAGCGCGGTATTTCGATTCGACGGCGAGCTTATCCACGTGGCGAGTCACGATAGCCTCACCCCAGAAGCCGTTGCCGCATTCCGACAGAGGTATCCGCAGCCACCGAGCCAAGGGTTTGCGATCGGCCGCGTGATCCTGACGCGCGCCATGGTGCATATGCCCGACATCGAGGCAGACCCTGAGTATGTAGGATCTATCAGTCGTGCGCTGGCTGCTCGAAGCATGGTCGTTGTGCCGATGTTACGCGAAGGCAACCCGATCGGGGGCATTGGGGTCATGCGATCGAAAGCTGGATCCTTTCCTAAAAACCAGATCGAGCTCCTGAAAACCTTCGCCGACCAGGCGGTGATCGCCATAGAGAACGTGCGGCTGTTCAACGAAACCAAGGAAGCGCTCGAGCGGCAAACGGCGACGGCGGAGATCCTGGGCGTCATCAGCAGTTGGCCAACGGATCTCCAACCGGTTATGGACGCCGTGGCGGAGCGGGCAGCACGCTTATGCGGGGCGACGGATGCCCACATCTGGCGCCGCGACGGCGATGCACTGCAGGTCGTGGCGGACTACGGGGGCCTTCCCATTCGCAGACCACGGATGGCGATCAGCCGTCAGTCGGTCATGGGGCGAGTGGTCGTTGACGGCAAACCGGTCCACGTTCTCGACCTTCCCGCGGTCTTCGAATCGGAGTTCCCGGACTCGCGCCCAATGTTGGAAGCCGGCATACGTACCGTTCTTGGCATACCCCTGCTTCGCGAAGGCGCCGCCATCGGCGGGATCTTGATCAGGCGCAAGGTGGTCAGCGCATTTTCGGACAAGCAACTCGAGTTGCTGACGACCTTCGCCGACCAGGCCGTGATTGCCATCGAGAACGTGCGCCTGTTCACCGAAACCAAAGACGCGCTCCAACAGCAGACCGCGACCGCCGAGATCCTGCGCATCATCAGCAGCTCGCCCACCAACGTACAGCCGGTGTTCGAAGCGATTGTGACGAGCGGCATCGCCTTATTCGAAGGGGCCGCGGTTGCCGTCGTGCTCCCCGAGGGCGGCGAGGTCCGGCTGGCCGCCATCGCCGCAGCCGATCCAGAGCGCAAGGCCCGCTGGCGCGAGCGCTTTCCGTTCCCGCTGACGCGCGACTACATGCACGGGGTGGCGATTGTCGATCGGCGCCTCGTGGACGTGCCCGATGTCTTGGAGTCGGATGTTGCGGAACCGGGACGACAGAACTTCCTGGCCACGGGCTACCGTGCAATCACGATCATACCGATGTTTCGCGAGCACGCTGCCATTGGCGCGATCAGTGTCATCCGTCCGTCACCCGGGCCGCTATCAGAAAAGCAGCTCGCCTTGCTCAAGACCTTCGCCGACCAGGCCGTGATCGCCATCGAGAACGTGCGCCTGTTCCAGGAACTCACCAGATCAATAGAAGAACTGAAAGCCCTCGGCGAGGTCAGTCGGGCCGTGAGCTCTACCCTCGACTTACAGACAGTGCTGACCACCATCGTTGCACACGCGGTCCAGCTCTCCGCAAGCGATGCGGGAATCATTTACGAATTTGACGAGGGCGCGCAGACATTCAGCGTCAAGGCCACGCACAACGTCGC
>CAYGAS010000002.1:0-26008 GCA_964347935.1 uncultured Nitrospiraceae bacterium
CGCTGGTGGTGGAGCGCACGCCGATCGACTATCTCGATTTCGCCAGCCCGGTTTCGGGCCTTGGATCGAAGATGGGTATAGATGCGAGCAACAAGTGGCCGCGGGAAACAGAACGCGCCTGGGGGCGACCGATCAGCATGCGCGAGGATGTGATTGCGCGCGTCGATGCGCTGTGGCGCGATCTGGGGATCCGCGCCTAGACCGAATGGACCGAGATCCTCCGTCAAACGCCATAGGCCGCCCGTTAGGGGTGGCTGCCGCATGGCTAAATTTCCGCTGACTGTGATCTGGATCACATGATTGGGCGGCAAATGGCGGTACCTGAGATATGCTTCGTCGATTAAGCCGAATGACCACGAAAAGCGCCAGGCATGGCTAAACTCACTCACGCGCCCCGCGTCCAGGGGAAACCCATCCGGCTGTTACTGATTAACCCGCGCTTTCCCGAGAGCTTCTGGAGCTTTCGCTGGGCGGTGGAGAAGGTGCTGTCCGGCAAGCGCACGCTCAACCCGCCTTTAGGGCTGGCCACACTCGCCGCGCTCACGCCTTCCGACTGGCAGGTTCGGATTGTCGACGAGAATGTCGAAGCGGTTCCGCTCGAGCCCGACGCCGACATCGTCGGTGTCTGCGGGATGGCGGTGCAGTTCCGCCGCCAGCGCGAGCTGCTCGAGTTTTATCGCGCCCGTGGCTATTACACGGTGGCGGGCGGGAGCTACGCCTCGCTGTGCCCGGAGAACTACCGGGACCTGAGCGACACGACGGTTGCCGGCGAGGCCGAGTACATCTGGCCGCAGTTTTGTCAGGACGTCGAGCGGGGAACGCCGCAAGCGCTCTATCAGGAGACGGGCGTGGTCGATCTGGCCGACTCACCCACACCTCGATTCGATTTGCTGAAGCTCGAGCACTACACGACGGCAAGCCTGCAGTTTTCCCGCGGGTGCCCTTACCGCTGCGAGTTCTGCGACATCATCGTCATGTTCGGCCGTCGGCCCCGAACCAAGACACCGGAGCAGATTGGCCGTGAGCTCGATCAATTGCGTGTGCGGGGTGTGCGCAATGTGTTTTTCGTCGACGACAACCTGATCGGTCATAAGGCCAAGGCCAAGGAGCTGTTGCGCTATCTTGTGCGTTACCAGGATCAGCATGGCTACCGATTCCAGTTCGGCACCGAGGTGTCGCTGAATCTGGCCGATGACGCTGAGCTGCTGCGGCTTTTCCGCAGTGCCAATTTCGGATGGGTATTCATCGGCATTGAATCTCCCGACGAGGCCAGCCTCAAAGAAACCGGCAAGACGCAGAACACGCGCAAGGACATCCTTGGCGCTGTGCATCGAATCTACGAGCACGGCATCGACGTGTTGTCGGGCTTCATCGTCGGTTTTGACAACGACACGATGGAGACCTTCGGGCGGCAATACCGTTTTATTGTCGACTCCGGCATCCAGGTGGCCATGATCGGTCTGTTGAAGGCGCTGCCGAAGACGCCGTTGTACGAACGGCTGCGCCGGGAGCAGCGGCTGATTGGCGGCGCCGAGGCCGCTGACAACACCAAGCCCGGGACCAACTTTGTGCCGAAGCGCATGCGCTACGAGGACATGGTCGACGCCTACAAGCAGCTTTACCGCCGCCTCTGGCGCGATCGCGATATCGCCGAGCGCATTCTTAGGAAGGTGCGCTATCTGCGAGAGCCCGTCTGCCAGGGCCATTACTCGCGCCGCGAACGTCTCGCCATCCTTTCAAGGTTCTTCATTCGCGGACTCTTGCCGGGCGGGCCGCTGCGCCTTTGGCGATTCTTGCGCACGCTGGCCGCGTGCTCGCCGGCTGCGCGCTCGCTCGTGGTCATGGACTGGATCGTGGGGCTCGCCATGCGTGATTACCTCAGACGCTACTTTGGCCTGGACCCGGGGCGCGAGCGGCGTGCGGCCGATGCCACCCTGGCCTTCATGCAGCGCAGCTTCGCGCATTGCTTGCGCCGGGGCCACCTCGAGGTGTCATTGGCCTTGGGCGAGTCGGTGACGCGCCTGGCGGTCACGCTGCGCGGTGCCGTCGACGGGCGTTTCTACACGCGGGCGGCGCGACGCATCGAAAGGCTGCTGCGCCGGACCGCGACCACCGTGTCATTGCGCATCGATGAATTTCCGGCCATGCACCTGCGCTCCGTGGAGCGTCTGTTGCAGCGCCTGTCGCGCTATGGAGACCGGATCTCGCTTCATTTGGACGACGAGCTGCGGCGCGTGCTTGCGGTCGATCTGTCACCCTTTCACCTGGTCCTCGATCCGGCCCGCGCGCAACCTGCCGTCGCCCGCTAAACGTCGGCGCGTGTCATCAGTGCGTCATCCCCACGTTTTGTGATCTGGATCACGCCCTCGCCAACCGGCAGGTGATCCGGATCACACCACCTGCTGCGCAGCCCGTGTATATACGTGCGCTGGCGCCACAGTGATTGGCGCTGTTAAGCGTAAACACAACAAGTTTTGTTTCATCCAATCCACAACAACCCGACGAGGTAAGCATTCATGGCTAGGAAACAACTCAAACGCGCTTTGCTCAGCACCGCCATTGCGGCCGGCCTGGCGGCGGCGGCGCTGCCGGCGCATGCACTCTCATTGGGCATCTCGGGGCAGATCAACAAGCAGATGAGCTACGTCGATAAGGGCAAGGAGACAGCCTTTGCCGTCTTGGACAACAGCAACAGCGGCAGCCGCTTTCGCTTCACCGGGGAAGAGGACATCGGCGGTGGGCTGAAAGTGGGCGGCGTGTGGGAGTGGCAGTGGCAAAACACCGCCTCGGGCAGTGCCGAGTTTAATACCGCTGGGCAGATCTCCGAGACGAGCGCCAGTCTGTCGGACCGCAAGACCGAGCTCTACTTCTCCAGCAAGTGGGGCAAGATCTCACTCGGTAAGGGCGACGGCGCCGGCAACGGGGCGGCGGAAGTCGATCTCTCGGGCACGACCGTGATCGATTACGCGAGCGCCAACGGCGATCAGCTCGGCAGTTTTGACTTTGCGACCTCCAATAACCCGCGCGGACCGGGCGCAGCGGGTTTTGACGTCGGCGATGTAGCCGGTTCCTTTGACATGTACAGCCGCAACAACCGCATCCGCTACGACACGCCGAAGCTCGCCAAGTGGCTCACCATCTCCGCCAGTCGCGGGCAGGCCAATACCGAGGAGATCGCGGTGCGCGCCAGCGGCACGGTCGGCAGCACCAAGATCGCCGCCGCGCTCGCCACCGGTGGCCAAAACGGCAACACCGCCGGTGATGACGCCAACACAACGTCGGCGATCTCGGGCTCGGTGTTGCTGAAAAACGGCTTGAACTTCACCCTCAGCATGAGCATGAGCGAGGACGATGGCAAGACCCCCGCATTCACCGGTCCCGGTGCAAAAAATGACCCGAGCCAGACTTGGAGCTATTTCAAGGTCGGCTACATGACGGGCAAGCATGCCGTCTCCCTGTCCCTCGGCCAGACCAGCTTTGACACCGGGGTGAAGGTCACCGATGACGCCAACCCGACCTCCATTGCCTTGGCCTATGTCTACAAGATGGCCAAGGATGTGGAGCTCTACGCGGCCTATCGCACGGTTTCTGCCGATGACGTCGGTGATCCTGACACGGGCCTAACGCAACCGGGTGGGTTCGATGACGTCTCGTCCCTCACCGTCGGCAGCCGGATCAAGTGGAAGTAGCTTGGCCGACAAAGGTATAACTAAGCGGAAGTATCGCTAAACAGAAAGCAAGAAATTGGAGCGGGGCTTATATCGCCAAGATATAAGCCCTTTTTTTATAGCCGTCGCAAGCGGCGGAGGAATCTCGAGCGGCGCTAGTGAGCGCTGCCGGCCAGTGCTTGCAGGCGATGCATCGCATGAATGTGAACGCGCCTGCGCTGCACGCTAAGCAGTCCGTCCAACTGAAAACGGGTCAGCAGCCGGCTCACCGTCTCGCGCGCCAGACCGAGGTAGTTGGCGATATCGTCGCGCGGCATGCTGAGATTGAACTCCTTTTCCGAGAAACCGCGTTGGCTGAAGCGCGAGGACAGATTCAGCAGAAAAGTCGCGAGCCGTGCGTCGGCGCTTCGCTTGGCGAGAAGCAGCAGCATCGCATGCTTGGCCGCTACCTCGCGACCGATGAGCCGCAGAATACGATGCGGCAAGCCGGGCAGGCGGTGGCACATGTCCTCGAGCTCGGCGAGCGGCAGCTCGCACACGTGCACGGTTTCCATGGCCACGGCCGCGCACATGTGGTTGTCGTATTCCAAGGCATCCAAGCCGACCAGCTCGCCGGGCAAGTGGAACCCTAGAATATGTTCGTGTCCGTCCGGGGTCGGCGCGCAGCTCTTGACGCAGCCCGAATGCACCGCATAGAGCGCCTGCGACGCATCGCCGACCTGGAACACAGGCTCGCCGCGCGGGACCGGGCGCCGTCGTCGAACGATGCGATTGAGTTGATCGACCTCAGGCTGATTGAGGCCGCGCGGAAGGCAGAGCTCGGCCAGACTGCAATGGCTGCACGAGATCTTGATCCGGCTCGCGAGTGAATTTTGGTGCTGAGGGCTCAAAGGAAACGGTCTCTGTGCAATAAATTCAGTCTAATCCTAAAATCCCCTGTCGGCCCGACGCTCTTGGGAAGGAGTTTACTGAATTAGTATGGTCAAATCAGCCGAGATGGACACATCGCGCGAGATTGTCGCGTCGCTGCAACACTTGGGGTTGGTGCCGGCCCAGCAGGAGCCACCGATGGTCGCCTTGGGCGGGGGCGTGTCCTCGGACATCTGGCGGGTCGAGCTCGAGTCAGGGCCCGTGTGTGTCAAGCGGGCGCTGCCGCGCCTCAAGGTCGAGGCGCTGTGGGAAGCGCCGGTTGAACGCAATGCTTATGAATGCGCCTGGATTGAAAAGGTCGCCACGTTCTATCCCTATGCGGTGCCGAGGATCCTGGCGCAGGATCCGGGCGCGGGCCTGTTTGTCATGGACTACCTCGATCCCGCCGACTACCCGGTCTGGAAGGAGCGGCTGCACGAAGGCGAGGCCCAACCCGCGTTTGCCGCACGCGTCGGGACGACCGTGGCCGGTATCCATCGCGCGACCGCCGGCGATAAAGAGGTAGCCAAGCGCTTCGCGACCGATTCAATTTTCTATGCCTTGCGACTCGAGTCTTATTTGGTGGCCACCGCGATGCAGCATGCGGATGTGTCAGAGGCGCTGCACAGGCTTGTGCAGACCACCGCGCAAACGAAGCTTGCGCTGGTCCACGGCGACATCAGCCCGAAGAATATACTTATTGGTAAACAAGGGCCGGTATTTCTCGATGCCGAATGCGCCTGGTACGGGGACCCGGCCTTCGACCTGGCCTTCTGTCTGAATCATTTGCTCTTGAAATGCCTGTGGACGCCGCGGGCTTGCCGGGATTTCTTGGCTTGCTTTACCGCGCTGGCAAGTGCGTATCGCGCGGCCGTGACCTGGGAAGCGAAGGACGAGTTGGAAGGGCGCACCGCTCGCCTCTTACCCGGATTGTTCCTCGCGCGCGTCGACGGCAAGTCGCCGGTAGAGTACCTCACGCGGGAGCGCGACAAGGATCGCGTGCGCCGGGTGGCCAAGGCCTTATTGGCGAATCCGCCGGTGCGGCTCGAGCAGGTGCGCGCCGCGTGGGCCAAGGAGCTCGGCTTGTGAGCGCGACGAAAATCGCCGTCGTTCGCGGCCGCCGGGTCTGGGATTCGCGTGGGCGCCCGACGGTGGAGGCCGAGGTGCATCTCGCCAGCGGCGCGAGCGGCCGTGCGATTGCGCCGGCCGGCGCCTCGACCGGGTCGGGCGAGGCGTTCGAGTTGCGCGATGGCGGGCAGCGACTGGGCGGCTACGATGTGCAGCAGGCCGTGGCCAATATCAATGGCGAGATCGCCGATGCCGTGAAAGGTATCGATGCCGCTGACCAGGCGCGCGTCGACGGGATCCTCATCGCGCTCGACGGTACGCCAAACAAGTCGCGGCTAGGCGGCAACGCCTGTGTGGCCGTGTCGATGGCCGTTGCCCAGGCCGCAGCTGCGGCATCGCATCAACCACTGTGGCGCCATCTGCTCGGCGACAACGAAGCGGTGTTGCCGTTGCCGCAGATCCAGATCTTCGGTGGCGGCGCGCACGCGGCACGACGCACCGACATTCAGGACTTTCTGATCGTCGCCCCCGGTGCCAAGAGTTTCGGCCAGGCGCTTGAATGGAGCGCCTCCGTCTACCACAGGGCAGGAGCCATTATGGCTGAGCGCAGTGCCTTGCGGGGTGTCGCCGATGAAGGCGGATGGTGGCCGGCTTTTGCCAGCAATGAGGAAGCACTGGACACGCTCGTGCAGGCGATCGAGACAGCCGGGTTCGCGCCCGGCGCAGAGGTAGCGGTTGCGCTCGACGTGGCCGCCTCGCAATTCGGTCGCAAAGGAATTTATCGCTTTGGTCCCGAAGGCGCCTCGCTTGATAGCGACGCCTTTGCAGGTTTGTTAATAGGGTGGCTTGAGCGTTACCCGGTTGTCTCGATCGAAGACCCGCTGGCCGAAGACGACGAGGAGGGTTGGCTTAGGTTTACCCGAGCCGTCGGTACGCGCGTGCAGATCGTGGGCGATGATCTGCTGGTGACCCGTGCCGACCGCGTGCAGCGGGCAGCTGCGCAAAGCCTGTGCAACGCCGTGTTGCTCAAGCCGAACCAGGTGGGGACCTTGACAGAGACGCGAGCGGCCCTCGATGCGGCGCGCACCGCCGGCTGGGGGGCGATCGTTTCGGCGCGTTCTGGCGAGACGGAGGACGTCACCATTGTCCATCTCGCGGTTGGCTGGGGCATCACTCAGCTGAAGGTCGGGTCCTTCGCGCGTTCTGAGCGCATGGCCAAGTGGAATGAAGCGTTGCGGATCGAGGAGTCTCTGGGTCCCGAGAAACGCTTCGCAGGAGGTGCAGTGTTGAGTCACGGCTGCGGGAAAGGCCGATGAGCGGTTGGCGCAGGCGGCCAGACGGTGCAGGGCATCAAAGGGAATATGATAGCGATGAGCTGCGAAAACATGTTACAAGAGAAACTCGACAACCGGTTGCTGGCTGCTCCCAAGACGTACCGTGGGCGAGCTGCACAGACGGAGCAGCCAGACCCGATCACTTCCGCTTGCGCCAACAGATTCGATTAATACGAAGCAATAGCCTTGGTACCCCCCAGCCGCTCGCTGGGGCCGCGGTATCGGTCCATGATCTCGCGGGATCAAGTGTTCACGGGAATATTTGAAGGAGGAAACATGCGTCAGGCGTTTATTTCCGCTTTTACGATACTCGGTTTCGTTACTGCCTCACTTTGGGCACAAGCCGGCTGGGATCCGACGAAGGGCGAGAAAGAGGTTAAGGCAGCGCAAGAGACCATTGCCGCATTTAAGAAGAAAGACCCCAGCATCAAGACGTTCTTCGACAAGGCCTACGGTTACGCGGTTTTCCCCACCATCGGCAAAGGCGGTTTCATTGTCGGTGGGGCGCACGGTAAGGGCATCGTGTACAAGCAGGGCGTGATTGTCGGGCGAGCAAGCATGTCGCAAGGGACCTTCGGCGCACAGATTGGGGGCCAGAGTTTCAGCGAGGTGATCTTCTTCGGTACAAAAGATGCCTTTGAACGATTCACGCAGAGCAAGCTTGAGTTCGCCGCCCAGGCGACGGCGGTGGCGGCCAACGAAGGCGCAGGGGCCAACGCCGACTACCATGAGGGCGTCGCGATCTTCACGATGGTGAAGGGCGGCCTGATGGCGGAAGCGGCGATCGGCGGACAGAAGTTCAAGTTCACCCCGACCAGCAAGAAGAAGTAGCGCAGCTCGGGCCGACGTCGCGACCGGCGCTCCGCGCTAACGGTCGCTGGGGCTCTCGGGTGAGGCGTCAGCATGCGCCGGCGCTCTAGCAATCGCTGAGCGGGCTGGGTGGAAACAGTCACGGCGCCTGCAGGCGGATGAGCGAGGCCTAGCCCTCCGCGAAATACCTGGCCGTGTAACGCGCCTTTTTGTGGCCCAGATAACGCTGCACGATGCGTGCGTCGATGCCTTGGCCGGCGAGCATGTAGCCGGTGGCATGCCTGAGCTGATGGGGGTGCACCGGAAAGGCGATCTCTGCCAGTTTGCCGGCTCGCGTCAGGATTTTGCGAACGGCCGCTGCGGAGAGCGGCGCCTGGCGCTCACTGACGAATACGTGGGACGAATTGGGATAGTCACGCTGGAGCCTGCGCAAGGCGCGTACCTCCACATCCAGCAACCGGTGACCCGAGGTGATGCCGTTTTTGAGCCGCCGGACCTGCAGCAGGCCCTTTTCGAGGTCGACTTGCGACCATTCGAGCGCCACCGCCTCGGACACGCGCAGACCGTGGCGAAACATCAATAGAATGAGCGCCGCATCGCGGTGTCCGTGCCGGCCCACGGTCTGCGAGGCCTTGATCAGTCGTGTCACCTCGTCCTGGGTCAGATACTCCCGAGGGCGACGTTCTTTGTTGCTTACCCGTCGTGGCGGAACTTTTCCATTTACATGCTGCATGACCAAGCCCGTAAGCGTTCACTCCCATTTAGAGCTTAGACTCTGTGCGGCTGCCGGAAAGCTTCGCGGCAGGACTTTCCCATTTAGTTCCTCGGTCGTGGCGGGATCCGAGCGCTCAGCGGCGACTTTCCCATTTAGATTCCGTCGGCTCGTGTGCTTCTGGAGCAACGTCCATTCCACCAACCTTTTTTGGGAAAGTATATGAATCGATTTCAGATCAATGCGTTAGATTAAACCGGCGCAGGCGGGGGCGAGCACGGCGGAGCGAATCCGCGCGGTAGAGCCACGTGCCAGGGAAGGTCGATCAGGCGCGGGCAAACGCTACTTCGGTAACGGAATCTGTGCCACGCCGACCATCGTGTCGCGCGTCACCAGCGCCGCCAGCTCGTCCTTACCGAGCTGTTCCGTGCCGCTCGGGCGCATCGGCAACACGAGATAACGCATGTCGGCGGTGCTGTCGTGTACGCGCACCTCGACGTCATCCGCCAGCACGGTGCCGAACTCCGCCAGCACCGCGCGCGGCTCGGAAACCGCGCGCGAGCGATACTCACGGCTCTTGTACCAGGCCGGCGGGATGCCAAGCAGCATCCGCGGGTAGCACGAGCACAGCGTACAGACGATCAGGTTGTGCACCTTGGGCAGGTTCTCGACCACGACCAGCCTCGTCGTGCCCATATCGATGCCCAGCTCCTCGACCGCCGCGCTGCCGTCGGCGAGCAAGCGTTGCTTGTACTCGGGATCGACCCAGGCGCGAGCCACCACGCGCGCGCCTTGTGCCGGGCTGCGTGCGTCCATGGCCTCGACCGCCCGGCGCATGTCTTCGGCCGTGAACACGCCCTTTTCGATCAGCAGCTCCCTGACCGCGTCTGCGAGGTACTGGTAAAAACCATGCGGTTCCGTTTCCTCGACAGCGGCGTGCGGCGGATCGCCGGGGCCATGCGTGTGCTCGCTCATGTGTCTGTACCCTCGCCGGCGGGTTTTAACCAATGCTCGAAGATTTCAATATCGACGGTATCGCCGTCGGCGCCCGTGTATTGCGGCCACACGTGGTGCTGGCGAAAGCGCACCCGGTACAGCGGCCGCTTGGGCAGCCCATCGCGACCGTAAGCGAGCTCTTCGGGGTTCGGAAACGCCCCGCAGATACGCTCGATCGTGCCGCGCATGCCGCGGATATAAAAAGGCGTGCGGCAGTGCCCCTTGGGGTAGCGGGTGTCAACGACGACCGCGTCACCCGGTGCGAATCGGGGGCTCATCTCTTTGCTTCTCCGGGTGCGCGCAGCTGCTCCATGCGGGTGTCGATCTCTTGCTGCGTGAGGATGCCTTTCTCCACCAGGATCGCGGCCATTGAAGCGATCCAGCGCTCATAATAACTGAGCGTGTCGTAGGCGTTGGGCGACAGGCTCTCGATCCCGCGGCGCAACTCGTCGACGGTCATGAGGCACCGTTCTTTTCCCGTCAACAGCATCATGATGGCGTCGATGCGCTTTTCCCAGAAGGCATTCTCGTGCTCGTTGCGATCGACCGCTGCGGCCGGCCGGCCGCCCAGGTCGTGGTAGGCGCGAAAGGGTGTCTCGCTCATCAGCGCTATTATCGAGCGAATCCTTGCCGATGCAAAGCGGTGGGCCTTGCCAGGCCGAAAACGCTACTATATTAAGTGACTACTTTGAGCGTTCAGCAATCTCAACGCACCGTCCCGCAGCAGCTGCAGTTTCCGGCCGGCGAACTTTGGGTATTTGGGTATGGGTCGCTGATGTGGAAACCGGGTTTTCCGCACGTAGAAGCGCGACCCGCGCGCATTCATGGCTATCACCGTTCGCTGTGCGTACGTTCGTGGGTCTACCGCGGCACGCGCGAAAACCCCGGCCTGGTGCTGGGTTTGGATTGCGGCGGTTCGTGCATCGGACGCGCCTTCCGCGTCGCCGAGGCGGACAAAGCCGCCGCGGTCGATTATCTCTATCAACGCGAGCTCGTTACCCATGTCTATGTGCCGAAGCTGGTCCGCGCGCGACTGGACGACGGGCGTAAACTGACAATGCTCACGTTTGCTGTGGATCGCACGCATGCCCAGTATGCCGGCAGGCTGGGGATCGGGGAGGCGGTCGAGATCGTGCGCTACGCCAGCGGCCGAAACGGCCCGAACGTGGACTACATCCGCCACACCGTCGCCCACCTCGACGAGCTCGGCATCGCCGACAGCCTGCTGCACCGCATGCAGGCCCGGCTGGGCGGTGCGGCCTGAAGCCGCTACTCCTGCGCGGTCAACTTCTCGTAGGCCGGCAGGGTCAGGAACTCGCTGAAATTCTCGTCCAGCACCAGCTTGTCCAGGATCTCGACCACATCGCGGTAGTGACGCTCACCGATGCCGCCGAGCTTGTCGAGCTCGCCGTCGCGCAATTGCTTGTAGAGATCGGCCGTCACGGCGCGGCCGTCGGCCAGCTTGGCGCCGTGCTGCACCCACTGCCAGAGTTGGGAGCGCGAGATCTCGGCCGTGGCTGCATCTTCCATCAGGTTGAATATAGCGACCGCACCCAGACCGCCCAGCCAGTTATCCATGTACTGTAGGGCGACGCTGATGTTGTTGCGCACACCGGCCTCGGTGACCGTGCCCCCGGGCACTTCGAAATCCGCCAGCTCTTTCGCCTGCACGCTCACCTCCTCGCGCAGCCGCTCGAGCTGATTCGGACGCTTGCCGAGCACCTTGTCGAATTCTTCTGTCGCCACGCCCACCAAGTCGGGATGGGCGACCCACGTCCCATCCATACCATCGGTGGATTCGCGTTGCTTGTCCTCGCGCACCTTCGGGATCGCGACCTCGTTGACGGTCGGGTCTCGGCGGCTCGGAATAAACGCCGCCATGCCGCCGATCGCATGTGCGCCGCGCATGTGGCAAGTCTTTATGAGCAGCTCGGTGTAAGGGCGCATGAATGGCACCGTCATCGTCACTTGCGCCCGGTCTGGTAGCACGAGCCCGCTTTGGCGGCGGAATTTCTTGATGATGCTGAATATATAGTCCCAGCGCCCGGCGTTGAGACTGCAACCGTGCTCACGCAGCTCATAGAGGATTTCCTCCATGTCGAATGCGGCCAGGATGGTCTCCACCAGGACCGTGGCGCGCACACTACCGCGCGGAACACCCAGCGCATCCTGGGCGTGATTGAACACGTCGTTCCACAGACGCGCCTCGAGGTAGTTTTCGATCTTGGGCAGATAGAAGTAGGGCCCGCTGCCGCGCGCGAGGGTTTCCTTGGCATTGTGGAAAAAGAACAGTCCGAAATCGAACAAGGCCCCGGAAACAGGCTCGCCGTCGATCAGCACGTGCTTCTCGGGCAAGTGCCAGCCGCGCGGACGCACAAGCAGCGTCGCGATCTGGTCATTGAGCGTGTAGTGCTTGCCCTCCGGGGTGACAAGCTCGAGCTTGCGCCGGACGGCATCTTTCAAGTTTATGTGGCCGTCCATCATGTTCGTCCAGGTCGGCGACAGCGCGTCCTCGAAGTCCGCCATGAATACCTTGGCCCCCGAGTTGAACGCATTGATCATCATGCGCCGGTCGACCGGGCCAGTAATCTCGCAGCGGCGGTCTTGCAGATCCGCCGGTGCCGGCGCCACTTTCCAGTCAGCGCGGCGTACATCGCGCGTCTCATTGGGGAAGTCGGGCATCTCGCCGGCGTCCAGCGCCGCCTGCACCTCCTGGCGGCGTTTCAGCAGCTTGAGCCGGGTGGGGTTGAACGTTCGCTGCAAGTCGGCCACGAAGCGCAGGGCATCGGCTGTGAGCACCTGTTGCTCATACTCGGGGGTCAGCTTGCCGGTAATTTGCACCCCTTCGATCTGGTTATGTGACATCTTCATCCTCCCTCGGTAAACCGAAGCCAAATAACCCCCAGCTGCTGTGCATGCAAGAACGGGCCCCGACCGGGCGGCAATCGGGCGCTAGGTTAGGATTGTGCTATGCGCAACACCCAAGCGGGGCCGTACAGGCCCCAAATAGTACCACGGGTGGGGTACCCATCGGCTAAACGGGCGGCCAGCGGCCTAGGCGGCTGGCCGGGGGTCCAGCAGCTCGATCCAGTGAACCACGGGGATGCGACCCTCGTTTTGCATATGGGCCAGGCAGCCGATGTTCGCGGTCGCGATCAACTCGGGGTGGCCGGACTGCAAGGCCGTTAGCTTGTTGCGCAACAGCTGCTGGGACAGCCTTTCCTGCAAGATCGAGTAGGTGCCGGCCGAGCCACAGCACAGGTGTGGATCCGGCACCGACGTGAGCGTAAAGCCGAGCCTCGTGAGCAAACCCTCGACCAGATCGGCGAGCTTTTGCGCATGCTGCAACGTGCACGGGGAGTGAAAGGCGATCTTGCGGGCTCGAGGGGCGAGCGCGGAGAGATCGCTATCAGCCAGGACCTCACCGATGTCACGCGCCATCGCGCTCACGCGTGCGGCCTTGTCAGCGTAACGGCTGTCATGGCGCAGCAGGTGCCCGTATTCCTTGACCACCGCGCCACAACCCGTGGCGGTAATCACGATGGCCTCGACGCCGGCCTCGATGTGCGGCCACCAGGCATCGATGAGCCGGCGCATGAATTCGAGCCCTTCTTCCTGCGCATTCAAATGGTAACTCAGCGCTCCGCAGCAACCCGCGCCCTGCGCGCGCACGAGACTGATGCCCACACGATCGAGCACGCGCGCAGTGGCGGCATTGATGCGTGGGGCGAGAGCGGGTTGCACGCACCCGTCGAGGACCAGCATCCGGCGCTGATGCCGCGTTTCGGGCCACGGTCCCGCAGCCGGCGCGGATGTGATCGAACGCTTCAAACTTGCGGGCAAGACGGGACGCAACGTCCGAGCGAGCGTCAAGAGCGTTTTGAAACGCGACGGGTATGCCAGCGCAACGCGTAGACCCCAGCGCTGCAGGCGCTCGATGAATGGTCGCGGCACGCGCTCTTCGACGATGTTGCGGCCTATATCCGCCAGGCGACCATACTTGACGCCAGAGGGGCAGGTCGTCTCGCACGCTCGGCACGAAAGGCAGCGGTCGAGGTGGAGTTGCGTGCGGGCCGTCACCCCCTGGCCCTCGAGCACTTGTTTAATAAGGTATATGCGCCCGCGTGGGCCATCGAGCTCGTCGCCCAGCAGCTGATAGGTCGGACAGGTGGCAGTGCAGAAACCACAGTGCACGCACGCGCGCAGTATCTCGTTCGCTTCGCGTCCTTCGGGGGTGTCCTTTATGAAGTCGGCAAGTGCTGTTTGCATGGCGAACTGATCAGGACTGAGGACTGAGGACTGAGTGTTGGCCCGAGACTGTCATGAAGCTATGTTCCGTAGTCCTCAGATCTGAGTCTTCGGTCCTTGTTATCTCTACCAGGCTTTGTACATTCGACCTGGGTTGAGAATGCCCTTCGGATCGAAGGCATCCTTGAGGCGTCGATGAATCGTTTCAATTGTCGCTGCGAGCGGATGAAAGACGTCGTCGTCGCGATCGCCGCCGCGGAACAGCATCGCCTGCCCGCCGGCCGCCGTAGCCTGTTGGCGGATGCGTTCGGGCGGCTCGTCGCTGACCAGCCAGCGCTGGGCGCCGCCCCAGTCGAGCAGCCATTTGTTGCCATCTTTCGGTGGCGGGGTGGCGGCAGGCACCGCCAGTCGCCAAAGCGGCGCGTCAGCGCCGAAGAACGGCAGCCGATGCTCGCGCAGGTCTGCCCAGTAAGTAGGACCTTGGGCCACCTCTTCACCACCGATCTTCTCACGTGCGGATCGCACGCCGCTTTCGGATCCCGACAGCCGCACGCGCAACACGCCGTCGTCGTAGCAGCTCGCGGACACCGGTAGCGGTTGCCCGGCCCAGGCATTCAGGAGATCGATGGCGGCGCCGGCATCCATCGGTAAAGCGGTGGTCAACTCGCACGCCGGGCGCGGCAATACCTTCAAGGAAACTTCTAGTAGCACGCCAAGTGTGCCCATGGCCCCAACCATCAGGCGCGAGACGTCATAACCGGCGACGTTCTTCATCACTTGACCGCCGAAGGATAGATGCTCGCCTTTACCATTAATGCACACGACACCCAGGACAAAGTCGCGCACCGACCCCGCATAGGGCCGCACCGGCCCGGACAGCCCGCAGGCGACCGCGCCGCCCACGGTGGCCGCCTCGCCGAAGTACGGCGGCTCGAATGGCAGCATCTGCCCGCGTTCGGCCAAGGCGGCCTCGATCTCCGCAAGCGGCGTGCCGGCACGCGCAGTGAGGACGAGTTCGGTCGGTTCGTAGCTGACGATACCGCGATGCGCTCGGATGTCGAGCGCATCGCCTGTAGTGGCACGACCGTAAAAGGACTTCGTGTCAGCCCCGGAGATTTTTAATGCCGTCCCCATCGCCGCGGCTTCGCGCACGGCCTGTTGGATCTCCTGTGTTATGTCGCGTTGACTAGCCACCGCTTCTGACACGAAGTATCAGCTTGGATCAGGTCGGACGACGCGGCTGTAGAGCAGTCGAGTTTTTGCTGCGTTATTTATAAAGGGAAGACCCCGCTGCGAGAGTCCCGACATGCCCCCAGCCGAACCACTGCATTGTGCTGAGTTGACAAGCGGCTGTCCACTTTGGGTGGCCAGACTCAGTCCAGCACGGCACTCATCTCGCTGATCTCGCCGATCTCGTGATTGCCCAGCGTTTCCAGCGCCTTAACGAGCGCGGAATGGTCCCAGCCCGTGCCATGATGGGCCGTGCAGGCGTTGAACAGTTGCTGGCAGGCGGCGGTACCCGGCAGGCTCAGGCCCAGGGTGCGCGCCCCGGTCAAGGCAAGGCTCAGATCCTTTTGGTGCAGCTCTATCCGAAAGCCGGGATTAAAGGTTCGCTTAATCATGCGCTCACCGTGCACCTCCAGCACTTTCGATGAGGCGAACCCACCCATAAGCGCTTGTCGCACCTTGGATGGGTCGGCGCCCGCCTTCGAGGCGAAGAGCAGCGCTTCGGCCACCGCCTCGATCGTGAGCGCGACGATGATCTGATTGGCCACCTTGCACGTCTGTCCATCGCCGTTGCCACCCACCAGGGTGATGTTCTTTCCCATCAGCTCGAACAGCGGTTTGACCTTTTTGAAAGCGGTTTCAGAGCCCCCGACCATGATCGTGAGTGCTGCATTTTTGGCCCCCACCTCACCGCCGGAGACGGGCGCGTCGAGATACTCGCAGTCGAGGCGGTTGATGCGGGCGGCAAAATCCTTCGTTTCGATCGGCGAGATCGAGCTCATATCGACGACGACCTTGCCCTTGCTCAGCCCCTCCGCAACACCGTCTTTGGCGAACAGGACCTGATGCACCTGGGGGGTATCAGGGACCATGATGATGATAACGTCTGACTTTTCTGCCAGCTCCTTCGCGCTGGCGCAAAGCTGCGCCCCGCCGTCCAGCAATTCCTGTGGCGTTGGCGACCGGTGCTTGACCACGAAAAGCTCATGCCCGCCGGCCTGCAGGTGTGCGGCCATGGGTCGACCCATGATTCCCAAACCAATGAAACCAACTTTACTCACTGTCTCTCTCCCGATCTAATGGTGTAAAGGTTCTGCGGCTCGGATTGAAGCCGCGCCAAAACCGGCCGCATGCGTTGACATCCGCCATCACTTGGAACCGCGTCCACGACTCGCCGCTGTCTGGTAATTCCTGAACCAGCCGAGGCCCTCTTGCGTCGTGGTGAGCGGTTTGTATTCGCAGCCGATCCAACCCGCATATCCAATCCGATCGAGAAACGCATATAGGAACGGGTAGTTAATCTCACCCGTGCCCGGCTCGTGGCGCCCCGGATTATCGGCGAGCTGGATGTGGGCAATGCGGCTCAGGCAGCGTTCGATGGTCGGGGCGAGATCGCCCTCCATGATCTGCATGTGATAAATGTCGTATTGCAGGAAAAGGTTGTCGGAGCCCACTTCGTCAAATATCTCCAGTGCTTGCGCCGTGTGGCACAAATAGAAACCAGGAATATCCCTCGTGTTGATGGGTTCACTGAGCAGTCGGATTTTCGCCTCGGCCAATTTGGCGGCGGCAAATCTCAGATTGCCGACAAAGGTCTCGCGTATTTGGTCGGCGTCGCAATTTGCCGGGCTGATGCCCGCCAAGCAATTGAGCTGTGTGCAGCCTAGCGTCGTCGCATATTCGATGGCCTGGCCTACGCCGTCCTGGAATTCAGTAACGCGATCGGGGTGACAGGCGATACCGCGTTCCCCACCCTCCCAGTCACCCGCGGGCAGGTTATGCAACACCTGGGTCAGCCCATGGGCATCTAGCTTTTCCGCCAGCCGCTGTTTGTCCCAAGCGTAAGGGAACAGGTACTCTACGCCAGTGAACCCGGCTTTGGCGGCAGTCTCGAAGCGGTCGAGAAAGTCGACCTCATTAAACAGCATCGTCAAGTTTGCAGCAAATTTAGGCATCGACCCACTCCAATGCGTGCAGTTGGCGCCTAGGCCGCCTGCGGTTCTGCTTCCTCCGGAGTCGCGAGATCTATGATCTCTTCAAACTCGGTAATCTTGTCGATTTCCGGTCCCATAGCGATGTCGGTCGCACGCTCCGTAATGACCTCCACAACCACCGGCACGCGTCTTTCCTCGGCCAGCGTACGCGCTCGTTGTATCGTTTCGCCGATCTTATCGGGCTCGAAGACACGAAACGCGAGGCAGCCGAGTGCTTCGGTCGCCTTGACGTGGTCTACGCCGTACTCGCCGATTTCGGGACAGTTGATATTGTTGAAGCTCAACTGGACTTCGTAGTCCATTTTGTAGCCTTTTTGCGCTTGACGAATCAGGCCGAGATATGAATTGTTCAACAGCACCATCACGAATGGCACCTCGTGCTGTGCGGCCACCGCGAGCTCCTCGATCAAAAATTGAAAGGAGTAGTCACCCACCACCCCGACGACCTCTCGCTGAGGATCGGCAAGTTTCGCGCCGATACACGCCGATATTTCCCACCCGAGCGGACCGGCCTGACCACAGATGATGTAGTTGCGCGGCTTGTTGATGCGCTGAAACTGTCCCGAGGCGATCTGATACAGACCGATGGCCGTCACGAAGCGTGTGTCGTCGTCGAATATGTTATTTATCTCCTGAAATACACGCTGTGGCTTGATCGGCACATTATCGAAATCCGTGCGTCGCAGCATCGTGCGTCGACGCTCTTGGCACTCGCTGACCCATTGGCTGCGGTCTCTCATCTTGCCAGCCTTTTTGCGTCGCCGTGCCGCTTTCACGAGATCTTCGAGCGCGTACCTCGCATCCGAAACGATACCCAAGTCCGGGCAGAAAACCCTCCCGATCTGGGTCGGTTCGATGTCGATATGAACGAATCGACGACCCTCCGTGTATACGTCGACACTGCCTGTGTGACGATTGGCCCAGCGGTTGCCGATCCCAAGCACGAAATCGCTGCGAAGGAAGGTGGCGTTGCCGTAGCGGTGTTGGGTTTGCAGCCCTACCTGGCCGGCCTGTAAGGGGTGATTGTCGGGTATGGCGCCCCAACCCATCAGCGTCGGGACCACAGGCGTATTGGTTAATTCTGCGAGTTCCACCAGCAGATCGGAGGCATCCGCGTTAATCACGCCGCCCCCAGCCACGATCAGTGGACGCTCGGACTCGTTCAGCATGTCAAGCGCTTTTTCGATCTGCTTGGCATGTGGACGGGGCTTGAATACCTCTAGCGCAACGTCGGTCTCCGGGTCGTATTCGATGATCTCCCTCTGCACGTCGAGGGGCAGGTCGATGAGCACCGGCCCCGGACGCCCCGATTTCATGACCTGGAAGGCGTAACGAAAGGCCCACGGCACTTGCGCGCCCTCCATCACCGTGATCGACCATTTCGTCACGGGTCGGGCGATGGCTGCGATATCGATAGCCTGAAAGTCTTCCTTGTGCAGCTTCGCGCGTGGGGCCTGTCCGGTGATGCACAGGATCGGGATGCTATCGGCCATGGCCGAATATAAACCGGTGATCATATTGGTCCCGGCAGGTCCCGAAGTGCCGATGTTGATGCCGATCTCGCCAGCGGCGCGAGTGTAGCCTTCCGCCGAATGGGTACCACCCTCTTCGTGACGGACGAGCACGTGGCGTATCGGGCTCGCGCTCAACGCCTGATAGAGGGGCAGGATGGCCGCTCCGGGAATCCCGAAGGCAAGCTTAACCCCCTCGCTTTCCAACACTTTCACTGCTGCCTCGGCGGCGGTCATTTTGGCCATCGTTGTGCTCTCCTGTTGCCGTGATGGGCTGTCACTGATCCCGACTATGTCATTTTGCCAACGCCCATGTCAAATAAAATAAAAATGCCTTCCACAATATGGAAAGTATAAAAAACACATAATATTCATATATTTGAGAAGCACATTGGCAGGTGAATTATTGAATTTGGAAACATATTCCAGTATACTTCGGCCATCATGAATGGCAGACACCCCGGCGGTGTTGGAGAGCTATGAAGATGCGGGGCGCTAATAAAAAGCGTGGGCACCGTCGCCCGACCCGCGAGCGAGCTGGCGGCCAGGTGCAGTCGCTCACCCGCGGCTTGATGTTGCTCGAGCGCTTGGCCGAGGCGCAGGACGGCATGCTGCTCACGGACCTGGCGCAGCAGGTCGGTTTAGCTGTATCGACAGCCCATCGGCTGCTCGGCACCCTTGAGAAACAGGGGTTCATTTATCAGGATGCCGAACGCGCGCGGTGGTATGTGGGCCTGAAGGCTTTTGCCGTTGGCAATGCCTTTGTCACGGGTCGCAACGTGGTCGTCCAAGCGCGACCCTTTTTACGCCGATTAATGGAGCAAGCTGGCGAAACCACGAACTTGGCCATACTCAGCGACGGTGAAGCCGTTATCCTGGCGCAGGAAGAGTGTCGCGAGATGATGCGCATGCTGGTTCCCCTAGGTAGCCGCGCCCCGATCCATGCTTCGGGTGTGGGCAAGGCCCTGCTGGCAGCGCTTCCTGACGTTGAAGTCACCGAGATTCTGCACCGCCACGGATTGCCGCGCCTGACGGCTAACACGATCGACACGCCAGACAAGCTGCGCGCCGCCATCGCTGAAGTGCGCACCCTAGGTTACGCCTACGATAATGAAGAGCACACCATCGGTATGCGCTGCGTGGCGGCAACCATCCATGACGAATACACGCAGCCGCTGGCGGCCATTTCCGTCTCCGGTCCGCGCTCGCGCATGTCGGACGAGCGCATACCCGCGCTCGGACAGCTCGTGGTGCACATCGCCGCAGAGCTGACGCACGCCTTGGGGGGTCGTCTTCCACGTTGGCACGCTCACCGCGCTGCCTGATACGCTCGAGCAGACTTCAGACCCGTGTAGAGTAGAAATGCCTGGGTGCGGCCAAGTGAAAAGCGAATGCGCACCCAGGGCTACCCGCTAGAGGTTAAAAGCGGGGTAGATCTGGATGCGGTAGCTTGCCGCCGTGCACGTGCATCGCGTTGAATTCCGCGCACCGACTGAGCGTGGGTACCGCCTTACCTGGATTCAGTAATCCTTGTGGATCGAACGCCGCCTTGACGGCGTGAAATTGCGTCAGCTCAGCCTCATTGAACTGGATGCACATCTGATTGATTTTTTCGACACCCACACCGTGCTCGCCGGTCACGGTGCCCCCCACTTTGATGCAAAGCTCGAGAATCTTGCCGCCCAGCTCTTCCGTGCGCTCGAGCTCGCCTGGCTGGTTGGCATCGTAAAGAATCAACGGGTGCAGATTTCCGTCGCCCGCATGGAATACGTTAGCGACACGCAGGCCGTATTCTTTTGAGAGCTCTGCCGTCTTCGAGAGCACCTCTGCCAGGTGCCGCCGCGGGATCGTACCGTCTATGCAGTAGTAGTCGGGGCTGATGCGGCCGACGGCCGGAAACGCTGCCTTGCGGCCGGACCAGAAGACCATGCGTTCGGTGTCATCACGTGCCTTGCGGACTTCGGTTGCGCCGCAACCGTTGAGCACCTCTTCGACGCGCTTGATCTGATCACCGACCTCTTCGTTCGTGCCGTCGACCTCGCACAGCAGTATGGCTGCCGAGTCGACGGGGTAGTTGGCATGAACGAAATCTTCGGCGGCGCGGATGGCAGGATTGTCCATCATTTCGAGCCCGGCCGGCACGATGCCCGAGCCAATGATCTGCGCCACCGCATTGCCGGCTTTTTGTACGTCATCAAACGCGGCCAGCACCACTTGTGCCGACTCCGGCTGCGGCAGCAATTTCACCGTCACTTCGACGATCACACCGAGCATGCCTTCCGAGCCCGTCATCAGCGCCAGCAGGTCATAGCCGGCACTGTCCAGGCTGTCGGCGCCGATCGTCACCAGTTCGCCGGTTACGGTGACGACCTCGAGCTTGAGGATGTTGTGCACGGTGAGGCCGTACTTGAGGCAATGCACCCCACCCGCGTTCTCGGCCACGTTGCCACCGATGCTGCAGGCGATCTGCGACGACGGATCCGGCGCATAGTAGAGCTTATGCGGGGCGCTGGCCTGGGAGATCGCCAGGTTGCGCACACCAGGCTGCACACGGGCGATACGATTGACGGTATCGATGTGCAGGATACGGTTAAACTTAGCGAGGCTCAGCAACACGCCTTCGGGGTGCGGCAAGGCGCCGCCCGACAACCCGGTGCCGGCACCGCGCGCGACGACCGGCACATGGCGTTGGCTGCACACGCGCATCACGTGTTGCACCTCCTCGATCGTGCCCGGCAGCGCCACGATCATCGGCAGCTTGCGGTAAGCCGACAGCCCGTCGCACTCGTACGGCCGCATGTCCTCTTCGTCGAACAGCACCGCTTCCGCGGGCAGCTTTTGCCGCAACGCCGCTACCAGCGATGGCTTGTCAACACCGCGAGGGCGCGTATCTGTTCGCGCTGCGGGGTCGGTCATGGCCCGGGTCGCCTGTGGATGTGAAGGGTCACGCGCCCGATTGTACCGCCGATACCAGGGCAACGCGAAGCAGTCGGGATGGGTGCAGTGCCATCAGGACCTGCGGCAAATATGTTTCATGTAGGCGATTCCCGGTAAGGCGATTCTTAAGACTGGGGCCAGTTCGCTATCGAACGCGGGATTGCAGACGACGCGCGGGTAAGGCGAGGGTGTGCCGCGGGCACAGCGCGGCGCGAGTTTGAGATAGTGATTGTTGGCACGGACAGATTCAAAGGTCCTGCCACTTTGGCGCCCGATTGGCTTGACATCGAAGCTCCATGCTAGGCGACAGGGCAACGGCCGGGCGGTTGCGAGACCTCGCGCGCGGCGGTAGCCTGTATGCGCGTACTGTTAGGATTGGCTCTTGCGCTAGGGATTCGCTTATGCAACCACTGATCAGGCCTTTGGACTGGAATGTCGCGGTCGACGTGCGTCATGTGGCCGAGGCCGGCAGGGTCCTGCAAGTTCAGGAGGTCGAAATCTTTCGGCTGGCGTATCGCTTCTGGTATGAGCGCGAGCTGCGTAACGACGTCCTCGACGAGGCCTTCGCCGATTACCTCCTGAGCGAGAAGGTCCCGTCCTGGGTGCGCGATTACTGCCGGCGGGTGCTGAACCTGGCCGCGCTTGGGCAGCTGCGTCCGCGTGAGTTCGGTGTCGAACGGCCGGAGGTCAATCGGGCGGCTGACGTCGGTCGGCTGTATACGGCGTTAATGACCGCACTCTGTTTCCTCGTTTACCTGCTTTTCATCGCCTGAGCCACAGCTCAGTCTAACCGTCAGGCGTTGGTATCTTCGTCTCTGCCGGGAACCTTACAAAATCTTAATGTTGCGGCAACCGCGCCGTAACCATCGTCCCCTTATAGTTACTTCGTTCGCGTTGTACGCGGTTATCCCGTTATGAACGCTTGACCTCTAACGCACGGACAACGCGATCGGAATCGAACTTCATAAAGGAGGTTTGCAATGAGTCACAATCTCAACAAACGCGCCCTTTCCCGCCGCCAGCGCAGAAAGGCTAAATACGCTCTCACCGTGGTCGCGGCCGCACTGGTAGGTGGAGCCATTGGATCACAGGCAATTAATCCGGCATTTTCCAAAATCATGCCCAAGCCGCTGGACGCGCAAATCACGGCCAAACGCGACGTCGCATTACCGGGGGGCTTTGCCGAGCTCATCGAGGCAGTAAACCCAGCGGTTGTAAACATCTCGGTCAGCGGCAAGGTGGGACACATCGGCAAGGGGTTGGGTCCACAGTTTGAGTTGCCGGATGTTCCGTTCGAGATGCCGCCGAATTCGCAGCTCGAAGAGTTGTTCCGCCATTACTTTGGCAAGCCCCGTGATGAGTGGAAGCGCGAAGCCCCTGTTGGCGAAGTACAAGCCGTGGGATCGGGCTTTATCGTTGATCCATCCGGCTATGTCGTGACGAATAACCATGTCATTGACGGTGCGGACAAGATTACCGTAATCCTCAACGACGGCACGCGCTATTCGGCCGAGATCAAAGGCCGCGATCCAAAGACTGATCTGGCATTACTGAAGGTGGAGGCAAACAAGACGCTTCCCTACGTCAGTTTCGGTGAGTCTGATGCGGCGCGGGTCGGCGACTGGGTGGTGGCGATCGGCAACCCCTTCGGTCTGGGTGGCACAGCGACCACTGGCATCGTGTCAGCACGGGGGCGCGACATCAACTCAGGTCCCTACGATGACTACATCCAGATCGACGCACCGATCAACCGTGGTAACTCGGGTGGCCCGCTTTTCGATATCAACGGAAAGGTCATCGGCGTCAACACAGCAATCTTTTCGCCCAACGGCGGTAGCGTTGGTATCGGTTTTGCGATTCCTTCGACGCTTGCCAATTCCGTTATCGAACAGCTACGCGCACATGGGAAGGTCGAACGCGGTTGGTTCGGCGTTAAGATCCAGACCGTCACGGAAGAAATGGCTAAGGGGCTTGCCCTTAAGGAGGCCAAGGGCGCCTTGGTGGCTGAGGTCGTGGTTGATAGCCCTGCCGCTAAGGCCGACATTCGTACCGGCGATGTCATTACAGAGTACAACGGCAAAGCCGTCGCGCGGATGAAGGATCTACCACGTCTAGTCGCTGAAACAAAGGCTAAGGCGAAGGTCAATGTCAAGGTGTGGCGCGATGGCGAGGAACGCGTGCTTTCGGTCGTGATTGCATCGATGCCAGCGAGCGAGATCGCCGACAGCACGGCAGAGCAGGGTGGCGAAGGCGGCGGCAAGCTCGGTCTATCGCTTGCGCCGATTACGCCCGAGACCCGCCAGCAGTACAGGCTGCCCGAGAGCAGCCAAGGCGCCCTCATCGTGGGTGTGCGCGCCGACAGTCCCGCCGCCAAGAAAGGACTGCGTACGGGTGATGTCATCAAAATGGTCGGCCAGAAGCCGGTGTCTAGCCCACAGGACGTGGTCGATCAGGTCAACGAGGCAGGCGCCAAGCACCGCAACGCCGTTGTGTTGTTGATCGAGCGCAGCGGCGATGCACGATTCGTCGCCGTCGACCTCGCCTAGTCTTAATTAGCCATCGACGATGGGTTGGCCGGTTCTCTGTAAAGGGAACCGGCCTTTTTTACGATCTCTGGAGGAACTTGCGATGAACAACAATGATGGCCGTAACGGTTCACCATGGGTCCGGCAGAACGCTACCGGCGATGGCAGCCGCATCGCGCACATCGGCGTGCTATCATGCCAAGGCGCTGAGCGCGACGGTGTAGTCGTAGTAAAGCGACGCATTGATGCTGGCCTGAGCAAGAACGTAAGTGTAATGCGCATTCTCGTAATCGAAGACGACGTCGATATGGCCGATTACATCGCCAAGGGTCTGCGCGAGCAAGGCCACGTCGCGGATCGCGCGAAGGATGGGAAGGAGGGGCTCTTTATGGCCCTCGAGCAGCGCTACGACGTCATGGTCGTTGACCGAATGCTGCCGGGGCTGGATGGTCTTTCCGTAATCAAGGCGGTGCGCAGCGCCGACAACAAGACGCCGGCGTTAATTTTGAGCGCCTTGGGCGAGACTGATGACCGCGTAGACGGTCTGCGCGCGGGCGGCGACGACTATCTGGTGAAGCCGTTTGCGTTTTCCGAGTTGCTTGCGCGCCTCGAGGCCCTCATGCGGCGCGCCGGCACCGAGACCCCCGAAACCGTGCTGCGGGTCGGCGATCTGGAGATGGACCTGCTGGCGCGTTCGGTCAGACGTGCCGGACAGGTGATCGATCTGCAGCCGCGCGAGTTCCGGTTGCTGGAGTACTTGCTGCGACACCGCGGCCAAGTAGTCACCCGCACCATGCTGCTCGAAAACGTTTGGGATTACCACTTCGATCCGCAGACCAACGTCATCGATGTGCACGTGAGCCGCTTGCGTCGCAAGATCGATCGAGATTTCGATCGGCCGCTGTTGCACACCGTGCGCGGTGCGGGCTACATGCTCCGTGAACCTGAATAGGCTGTTCCGCAGCTCGACCTTTCGCCTGGCGTTTATCTACATGGCGCTGTTCAGCGCCTCCGTTCTGGTTTTGCTCGGATTTATCTATTGGTCGACGATCGCCGTCATGGGGCGGCAAACCGACGTCATCATCGAAGCGGAGATCGAAGGGCTGGCGGAGCGCTACCGCGTCGGCGGCCTGGCCGGATTGACGGACCTGATCGCCGAGCGCTTGTCACGCAAGCCGGCCGGCTCTTCCATCTATCTGCTGGCCAACGGTCTGTTCGAGCCGATGGTGGGCAACCTCGACCGCTGGCCATCGGTTGCACCGACCCCCGAAGGCTGGCTGGCATTTCGTCTGGAAAACGAGGCGGCCGGCGGCCAGTTGCACCAGGCGCGGGCGCGCGTCTTTCGTTTGGCCGGAGGCTTTCATTTGCTCGTCGGCCGCGACATGCATGATTTGGAACAGGCCCAGAGGCATATCGTCCGGGCCCTGGTTTGGGGTCTCGCCATGACGGTGGTGCTGGCGCTCGTCGGCGGCGTGATGATGAGCCGCAGCATGATGCGTCGCCTGGAGGTGATCAACGAAACCAGCCGGGAGATCATGGCGGGCGATCTGTCACGCCGTATTCCGACCCAGGGAACGGGCGACGATTTCGACCAGCTCACGGACAACCTTAATAACATGCTCGATCGTATCGAACTGTTGATGGAAGATGTGCGACGGGTGTCGGATAACATCGCCCACGACCTGCGAACGCCGCTTTCGCGTCTGCGACAACGCCTGGAGCTTCTGAAGCTGCCGGGGGCGGATAAGGAACAGCTTCGAGAACAAGTCGAGCAGACGCTCGGCGAGGCCGACGCCTTGTTGGCGACTTTCAATGCGCTGTTGCGTATCGCGCGACTGGAATCGGAAGATCGCCGAGCAGGGTTTAGCGAGGTAGATCTGGCGGCGGTGGTAGCGGATGTGGCCGAGCTCTACGAGCCACTCGCCGAGGACAAACAGCAGCAGCTGCTCACGACGGTTAAGGCGCATGTGCACGTGCACGGTGACCGCGATCTGCTGTTTCAAGCAATTGCCAATCTTGTCGACAATGCCATCAAATATACGCCCGCCGGCGGCAGCATAGAGATGAGC
>CAYGAS010000003.1:0-6134 GCA_964347935.1 uncultured Nitrospiraceae bacterium
GATTGTCCTGTAGAATGGATCGTTGAACAGAGGCGATAATTGCCCGGCCGAACTGTAGTTAGCATTACCTAAATTTGGTTTTAGTGTACCCATATACGTATATATCGTTTTATCCGACAGGTTCACGGCTACGTTATAGTTCTGGTAGGCGTTTCTGATGTTGAAAAGTACAGCTTCGTTAAGATCTTTGATGTTAATCAACGTTTCGAGGCGTTTTCTCGGATAGCAATCGGTCCCGTAAGCCGTAGCCATAAGCCTGACATCTTTCCCCGCCACCAGTTCCTCGATGACATGTCCGCCGCCGTAGATGAATTCACCGGGGTGAATCCTGTTCCTCGGGTCGTCGTCGGGTAGTGCGTTGACACCCAGAAACAGGTCGGCCGCTGCCAGTCCCGTGTAAGCAGGCACGTCATTCAAATAGGTTCTACCTCCTCCTAGTTTGATACGCGGTTTGGAGTGGCCAATGTTAAAGTAGGCACCGGAGGAGCACATAATACCGAACGTCCCAGTGGTTACAACATCGATTTCCTGGGCGGCTTTCTTCACGCCTTTATCCCTCGCGATGTCGATAATTTCTTCGGCATTAACGACTACTGCTTTACCTGCTTTAATTTTCTCGTTTATCTCTTCTATCGTCTTGGCCACAAACCCGCTCTCCTTTAATCCCTGAATGCGTTGGGTAGGATTACATAACATTGTATCAGAGCCAGCACGTAAATACAATAAGCCTCACGGTTTATTTTGTGTCCCGAACGTATATATCATCTATTTTAGCCGACCGGTTCAGGTTGAAGCCCCTACCTGTATAAGCTATAATCAAAAGTGAAGTCCTGCGACTTTCTGGAGGTACTTTGCTCAGAACCCATTGCTGCGGCGATTTAAGAAAAGAGCATATCGGCAGTCAGGTGTCACTGGCCGGATGGGTGAACCGCCGCCGTGACCACGGCGGTCTTATCTTTGTCGATGTACGCGATCGCGAGGGCGTCGTACAGGCGGTGTTCGATCCGGCTGAAAAGGAGGCATTCGCGGCGGCCGAAAGCGTGCGCAGCGAGGATGTGGTGCGCATTCACGGGCGCGTGCGCCGACGCCCGGTCGGCACCGAGAACCCGCACTTGTCGACCGGCCAGATCGAGGTCGTCGGGGCGCGTTTGGAGATACTTAATAAGTCGGAAGTGCTGCCGTTTCAGCTCGACGAGACCGATGTCAGTGAGGCGGTCCGCTTGAAGTACCGCTACCTCGATCTGCGCCGTGCGAGCATGCACCAGAACATCCGCTTGCGCCATCGGGTCACCGCGACACTGCGCCGTTTCCTAGAGGATCAGGGCTTTGTCGAGATCGAGACACCGATGTTGACCAAGTCCACCCCCGAAGGGGCGCGCGATTACCTCGTGCCGTCGCGGGTGCAGCCAGGTCAGTTTTTCGCCCTGCCGCAGTCGCCTCAGCTGTTCAAGCAGATCCTGATGGTGGCGGGTTTCGAACGCTACTTTCAGATCGCGCGCTGTTTTCGCGACGAGGACCTGCGCGCGGATCGCCAGCCCGAATTTACCCAGCTCGACATCGAGACCGCGTTCCTGGACGAAGAGGCGATCATGGCGCTCGTGGAGGCGATGGTCCGCCGCCTGTTCAAAGAGGTGCTGGATACCGATCTGCCGGACCCGTTCCCGCGCCTGCGCCATGAGGAGGCGCTGTCTCGCTACGGTACCGACCGACCGGACCTGCGCATCCCCTTGGAGCTCGTCGAGGTCGCCGAGCTCGTACGCAAGGTCGAGTTCAAGGTCTTTTCGGAACCGGCCAACCGGCCCGGTGGCCGGGTCGCGGCCCTGCGCGTGCCGGGCGGTGGCGAGCTCACGCGCAAGGCCATCGATGACTACGAGGCGCTCGTCAAAAAACAGTTCGGTGCCAAGGGGCTCGCCTATATCAAAGTCAACGACGCAGCCAAAGGGCGCGCAGGCTTGCAGTCGCCGATTCTCAAGTTTCTTCCCGATGCGGCCCTCGATGGGATCATGCAGCGCACGGGCGCGCAGACAGGCGATTTGATTTTCTTCGGCGCCGATCGGGCGGCGATCGTCAACGATTCGCTGGGCGCGTTGCGCGTTCGCGTTTCCGCCGATATGGGCTTGACGGCGGCCGGCTGGCGGCCTGTCTGGGTCTACGATTTTCCGATGTTCGAGTACGACGCCGAGGCGAAACGTTGGGTGGCCTTGCACCATCCTTTCACGGCGCCCAAAGAGGCGGATGCCGAGCGCCTCGATATCGACCCCGGCGACGTGCAGTCGCGCGCTTACGACATGGTCCTGAACGGTGCCGAGATCGGCGGCGGTTCCATCCGCAACCATCGCCTCGACGTGCAGCAGCGTGTCTTCGCCGCCCTCGGTATCGAGCCGCAAGAGGCGCAGCAACGATTCGGCTTCCTGCTCGAGGCCCTCAAGTACGGCGCGCCGCCCCACGGCGGCATCGCCTTCGGCCTCGATCGCATCGTCGCGCTGATGGCAGGGGTCGATTCCATCCGCGATGTCATTGCCTTTCCCAAGACCCAGCGCGCCGCATGCCTGATGACGGAGGCGCCGAGTCCGGTTGACGATCGTCAACTGCGCGAGCTGCACGTGAAGTTGCGCAAACCAGTGGAAGCCACGCGCGGCGACAAGGCGCAGTCCTAACGGGATGGTAAAGCCTGCCGGTGCTCGCTTCGTTCCCCGGCCTCGGCCTGATCGCCACGCGGTCCGCTCCGGCCGACGCGGCGCCCTTGCCCGTCCCCGGCGGGGCTATTCGGTCCGCCTGGCTGGCCTCCTCAAATCGAACTTCGCAAGCACCGACAGGCTACCCACGTTGCTGTCGGTGAGATGAAGGAATACAAACGCCCCGAATCGGTCCTGGTCGTGGTGTATACGCGTACCGACAAGGTACTGCTGCTGCGGCGTCGTGACCGTCCCGACTTCTGGCAGTCCGTCACCGGTAGCATGCGTTGGGACGAGGACGATCCCGCGGTCACGGCGCGCCGCGAGCTCGCGGAAGAGACCGGACTCACCGACACGGCCGCTTTGCGCGATTGGCAGCGGACCTATCGCTTCGAGATCGTGGCGCCGTGGACGCGCCGTTTCGCGCCGGGGACGCGCGAGAACGTGGAGCACATGTTCTCGCTCGAGTTGGCGGACGAGGTCGCGGTCGTCTTGAATCCGGCGGAGCATGCCGAGTACGTGTGGCTGTGCTTCGATCAGGCGGTGCAGCGCGTCAGCTCCTGGACGAATCGTGAAGCCATCGAGCTCGTGCTGCGATCGCGCTCATCGGGCTAGAATCTGTGTCAAGATGCCTGGCCGCTCCAGGCGCTCTGGAATGAACGCAGAGGTCGCAGAGACGCCAAGTACGCGAAGAAAGCTATAAATGCTTTGTGTTCAAATATTCTCTGCGTCCTCTGCGCCTTGGCGTTCTTTGCGTCGCTTCCAGGACGTAACGATTTGCTCATCAATCTTCAATTGAGACGGTTCCAGTTAGGATAAAGCATAGCTGTGAGCCCCGGGACGAAGCACGCAGGTGAGACGGTCGTGCTGGTTCACGGCCTGTGGTTGTCGGGCTGGTGCCTGCTCGCGCTGCAACGGCACTTGCGGCGTTGCGGTTTCAGCGATGCGCGCGCATTTTCCTATCGCTCGGTGAGCCGCGACCTGCTCGAGAATGCGCAGGCGCTACAGCGCTATGTGCAGCAACTCGATGCGCCGACGGTACACTTCGTTGGCCACAGCCTGGGCGGGCTGGTGATTCGCGCCCTGTTTCATCAGTACCCGCAACAGCCGCCAGGGCGCATCGTTACTCTAGGCGCACCGCACCGGGGCAACCATCCTGCGCGCATCCTGGCGCGCGCGGCAATCGGGCGGGCGATCACCGGGCGCTCGGTTGCGCAGCTGGTGGCGGGCGTGCCCGATGGCTGGGCGCTGCCGCCGCGGGACCTTGGCATCATCGCCGGTGATCTTAGCGTCGGTTTAGGTCGGCTGTTCCCGGGCCTGCCCACCCCCAACGATGGGGTGGTGGCACTGGCCGAAACGGATCTGCCGGGCGCAATGGACCGGATCCGGGTGCACGCCTCGCATACGGCGCTGGTGTTGTCGCGGCGGGTTGCCGAGCAGGTCTGCCATTTTCTGAAACATGGCCGCTTCGCGCGCTGATCGCGGCGCCCCCCGGTTGGGGGGCGCCGCGGCCAGATGTTAAACTGCTGCCCGTCATGGACCCCCGGCGTCCAGGTGTGCGGGCGCCCCACAATCGAGGACCGCTATCTAAGGCGCACTGATGGCCGGCCACAGCAAATGGGCCAACATTCGCTTTCGCAAGGGCGCCCAGGATGCGCGGCGCGGCAAGCTCTTCACCAAGCTCATCCGCGAAATCACGGTCGCGGCCCGCATTGGCGGCGAGGATGCGAGCAGCAACCCGCGCTTGCGTGCGGCGATCGACAAGGCCTTGTCCAACAACATGCCAAAGGACAAGGTCGAGCGCGCCATCAAGCGCGGTGCCGGCGGCCTTGACGGTACCCACTACGAGGAGGTTCGCTACGAGGGCTACGGCCCGAGCGGCATCGCCATCCTGGTCGAGTGCACGACCGATAACCGCAATCGTACGGTCGGTGAAGTGCGTCACGCCTTCTCCAAGCACGGTGGCAATCTCGGTACCGACGGCTCCGTCGCCTACCTCTTCAACAAGCAAGGCACGCTTAGCTTTGCGGCGGGCAGCGACGAAGACGCCATAATGGAAGTGGCCATCGCCGCCGGGGCCGAAGACGTGGTGAAGAACGATGACGGCAGCCTCGAGGTCGTAACCCAGCCGCAGGACTTCGAGGGTGTGTGCGAGGCGATGCGCGAGCATGCGCTGGTGCCGGAGCTCGCCGAGGTGAGCCAGCGTGCCTCCGCCAGCGTGCACCTCGAGGGCGCGGAGGCGGAAAAAGCGCTGCGCCTGCTGGAGGCACTGGAGGATCTGGATGACGTGCAGAATGTCCACACGAACGCCGATTTTCCCGAGGAGATGGCGGCTGCGCATTAGGCCGCACAAAACGTTGAACCCGTTACGGCTAACACGGAGATATCAGGCTATTGATGCGCGTGCTCGGCATTGATCCGGGATCGCGGATCACCGGTTTCGGCATGGTGAGCGTAGCGCCGGACGGCGCGCTCACGTACCTCGGCAGCGGGTGTGTGCATGCCGATGACAGCAACCAATCGCAGCGCCTGAAATCGATTTACGACGGCGTGTCGGAAGTGATCCGTTCGTACAAGCCGGATGTGATAGCGATCGAGAGGGTCTTCATGGCGCGCAACGCCGACTCGGCGCTCAAGCTCGGCCAGGCGCGGGGCGCGGCGATCTGTGCCGGCATGAATCATCAGTTGGAAGCGCAGGAGTATTCGGCATTGCAGATCAAGCGCGCTGTCGTCGGCAGCGGCCATGCCCGCAAACAGCAGGTGCAGCTCATGGTGCGAGCGTTATTGCATCTGACGGAGATGCCGCAGGCCGACGCTGCCGACGCGCTGGCCTGCGCCATTTGCCACGCGCATTACACCGTCGGTCGCATGGCGCTGGCACGCGGACTGAGAGTTGTACGATGATCGGGCGGCTACGCGGCAAATTGTTGCACAAGGCCCCGCCTTCGCTGTTAGTCGACGTGGGCGGCGTCGCCTACGAGCTCGAGGCACCGATGACGACCTTTTATGATTTGCCGCCGCTCGGCGAGACGGTCACGCTCTATACCCATATGGTGGTGCGCGAGGATGCGCAGCTGCTTTACGGTTTCAGCCGTGAAGCGCAACGGCGTCTGTTTCGCAGTCTGCTCAAGGTAAGCGGCATCGGACCGCGCGTGGCACTGGCGATCCTGTCGGGCCTGTCTGTCGACGAGTTCATGCAATGTATCAGCACCCAGGATGTCGATCGCCTGCGCCAGGCGCCGGGCGTGGGGCGCAAGACGGCGGAACGCCTGCTGATCGAATTACGCGACAGCGCGCTCATCGAGCCGGGCGCGGGCGTTGCACTCACAGCGGGGGAGGCGCCGCCGCTCGATGCCAGCGGCGAGGCGGTGGCGGCGCTGATCGCGCTCGGCTACAAGGCCAACGAAGCGCACCGTGCCGTGAGCGGCGTGTCCACCGCGGGGCTCTCCACGGAAGAGA
>CAYGAS010000004.1:0-9496 GCA_964347935.1 uncultured Nitrospiraceae bacterium
GCGCAGATTGGCGAACTTCTGCCAATCGTCACCCGGCATCTTGCCGATCAACGAGCCCTTGCCATGGACCACCTCATCGTGCGACAGCGGCAGCACAAAGTTCTCGTGGAAGGCGTACCAGAGACTGAAGGTGAGCTGGTCGTGATGGTGCTTGCGATGCACGGGATCGCGCGAAAAGTAATTGAGCGTGTCGTGCATCCATCCCATGTTCCATTTCATGCCGAAGCCGAGCCCGCCTACATAGGCCGGTCGCGATACCATGGGCCAGGCAGTCGATTCCTCGGCGATCGTCTGTATACCGGGCGCCTGTTCGTAGGCCGCCACGTTCAACGCGCGCAGGAACTCGATGGCATCTATGTTTTCCTTGCCGCCATAGCGGTTGGGAATCCATTCGCCGGGCTGGCGTCCGTAATCCAGATAGAGCATGGAAGCAACGGCGTCGACGCGTAGCCCGTCGACGTGATACTTGCTGAGCCAGAATACGGCGCTGCTGGCGAGGATCGAGCGCACCTCGTTGCGGCCATAGTTGAAGATGCTGCTGTTCCATTCCGGGTGATAGCCCTGCTTCGGATCGGCATGCTCGAAGAGGTGTGTGCCGTCAAAAAAGGCAAGCCCGTGCTCGTCGGCAGGAAAGTGCGACGGTACCCAGTCGAGCACGACGCCGATACCATTGCGGTGGAGCTCATCGATCAGAAGCATAAAGTCCTGGGGCGTGCCGTAGCGGGCGGTCGGCGCGAAGTAGCCGGTTGTTTGGTATCCCCATGAGCCATAGAAAGGGTGCTCGGTAATCGGCAAGAACTCCACATGGGTAAAACCCAGGTCATGCACGTAGGCAATCAGCTGCTCGGCCAGCTCGCGGTAACTCAGGGAACGGTTGTCTTGCTCCGGCACGCGTCGCCATGACCCGAGGTGGATCTCATAGACGGACCAGGGAGCGTTTAGCGTGTCGTGTTGTTGTCGGCGCTCTATCCAGTCCTGGTCGTGCCAGGTGTTGCCGAGGTCCCATACGACTGAGGCCGTACGTGGCGGTTTTTCGCAAAAGAAAGCAAAAGGGTCTGCCTTCTCGACTTCGTAGCCTTGGTAGCGCGAGCTAATACGGTATTTGTATATCGCGCCTTTGGCAACGCCCGGCACAAAACCTTCCCAAATCCCGGAGCCGTCCTGGCGTGGTTGCAGCGGGTGCATGTCTGCCGCCCAGTGATTGAAATCGCCAATCACGGACACCCGCGTCGCGTTGGGCGCCCAAAGGGCGAAATGGACGCCGTCCACGCCGTCGGCGCTCATGAGGTGCGCCCCCAGCTTGTCGAACAAGTGCGTGTGCTGTCCCTGCTTGAAAAGGAAAATGTCGTAGTCCGTCAGGCGACTGACGCCGGTAACGACGCCCTCTTGCGGTTTCGCCTTCCGTGTCGGCATATGGTCGTGGAGTATGTTAATGCTTGGCAGCGAACGAGAACCCCTTGGATCTCGCCTGCAGATAATACCGCTTACAGTTTTGACTTCAACCGTAGCGGCACCACGGCATGCACCAAGGGCAAAAGCGCGGCCCGCAGCCATGCGGCGCCGCGCTTCAGGCTGCCTCATGCGCCCGCGCGTTGCGGTAGGCCGAGGTCAAGTACTTCTCAAGCTCGACCAGGAAAAATACCGTCGATGCGACTCCCACCATGAGCAGCCAATCAAACACGGTCAGCGGTGATGAGCCAAAAAGGCCTTGCATGACCGGCAGATATGTAAAAAGCAGCTGGAAGACGACAACCAGCGCGATTGCAAGTAGCACGTAGCGGTTACCCAGCAAGCCGTCCCGGCTTAACACCGAAGCATTAATGTAGCGCGTGTTGAGCAGATAGAACGCTTCGAACAGAACCAGCGTATTGACGGCCACCGTGCGCGCGTATTCAATCGAGGCGCCATGGTCGCGTTGCCACACGAACAGACCGAAAACTCCGGCCACCAGGATCAGTGTTACGAATACGGTGCGCCATACCGTAAAGCCCGAGAGGATAGGCTCGCGTGGATCACGTGGAGGCCGTCGCATAACGTCGGATTCGGGAGGCTCGAATGCAAGGGACAGCGCCAGCGTGACGGCGGTGATCATATTGACCCAAAGGATTTGAACTGGCGTGATCGGCAGCACGCGTCCAAACAAAATCGCAGCGATCAGCGAAAACGCCTCGCCGCCGTTGGTTGGCAAGATGAATACGATGGATTTCTTGATGTTGTCGTACACCGTTCGACCTTCCTCAACCGCATGGACGATGGACGCGAAGTTGTCGTCGGCCAGCACCATCTCAGCCGCCTCCTTGGCCGCCTCGGTGCCCTTGATGCCCATGGCGATGCCTACGTTGGCGCGTTTCAACGCCGGGGCATCGTTGACGCCGTCGCCCGTCATCGCGATGACATGCCCGTTGGCCTGCAAGGCGTTCACTAGCCTCAGCTTATGTTCGGGGCTCGCGCGCGCAAAGATGTCTATTGTCTCTGCCGAATGCCGTAACTCCTCGTCCGATTGAGCTTCCAGGTCATGACCTCCCAGCACCGGTTTGTCGACGCCGATGCCCATCTGATTGCCGATCGCCTGTGCCGTCGTGAGATGATCGCCGGTGATCATCTTGACGCCGATGCCGGCCGAGCGACAGATGCGCACCGCCTCGATCGCCTCCTCGCGTGGCGCATCGATGATTCCGACCATTCCCAGAAATATCAGCCCGCTCTCGACGTCCGCGAACCGCAGTTCGTGATGATCGCCAGCCACGCTTTTAGCGGCGATGGCCAGCAAGCGTTCGCCGCGCCGGGCAATGTTCTCCATGCATTCGTGCCAGTACGGCAGATCGAGCGGCTGATGCTGGTTGCGCACTCGCTGTGCGCCGCACATTTGCAAAACGCGTTCCGGTGCTCCCTTTAGATAGATAAACGCATGTCCTGCATGATCGTGATGCAGCGTGGCCATGAAGCGATGCTCGGACTCAAACGGGATGGCGTCTGTGCGCGGCCATTGCGACTGCGCCAAGCTCGCTTGCAAGCCGGCTTTCATCGCAAATACGATTAATGCACCTTCGGTCGGATCACCGCGCACACGCCATTCACCGTTTACTGGGTCAACCTCACTGTCGTTACACAGCAACCCCGCTCGCGCGATCTCTTGCAGGTCCGCCCTGGAATCGGGCGATACTGGGTGACCTTCTCTGGCAAACTCACCATGCGGGTCATACCCAACACCGCTCACGCTGAATACGCCTTCGGCGGTCGCGACGGTACGCACCGTCATTTCGTTGCGCGTGAGCGTGCCGGTCTTATCCGTGCAGATCACCGTCACCGAGCCCAGCGTCTCGACGGCCGGAAGCCGACGAATGATGGCATTGCGCCGCGCCATTCGCTGTACGCCGATGGCAAGCGTGATGGTAATGATCGCCGGCAGGCCCTCGGGAATGGCGGCCACGGCCAAGCCGACGGCTGCGAGGAACATCTCGACCGCCGTGTACTGGTGTACCAGCACGCCGAAGGCAAATGTCGCGCCGGCGAGAATGCCGATGGCGCCGCTCAGCCATTTGCTGAACTGCGCCATCTTGCGCAGCAGGGGCGTGCTGAGTGTAGTGATCTCACTCAACATGGCGCTGATACGCCCGACTTCCGTGACATCTCCGGTGGCCACAACCAGCCCCGAGGCTTGCCCCCACCTGACGAGCGTTCCGGAGTAGGCCATTGAATGGCGATCGCCCACGCTCGCGAGTTGCACAACCGGGGTCACAGATTTCTCGGCGGGCACCGACTCACCGGTAAGGATCGCTTCGTCGATCCGCAGCTGCCTGAGCTTGAACAGACGCAAATCCGCTGGAACCTTGTCGCCGGATTGCAGTATCACCACGTCTCCAGGCACCAGTTGCTCAGCGGCGATGGAGATGATTTTGCCGTCACGCCGCACGCAGGCTTGGTAGGGCAGCATGCTGCGGATCGCGTCTAACGCGCGTTCGGCCTTGCCCTCTTGAATGAAGCCGATAAGGGCGTTGATGATCACCACGCCGAGAATGACGCCGGTGTCCACCCAGTGAGCAAGGATCGCGGTGACACCCGCGGCGACAAGCAGGACGTAGATCAATACATTGTGGAACTGATAGAGAAAACGCAAAAGTGGGCCGCGCCGCTTCGGCGGACGAATGCGATTCGGACCGTATTGGCTAAGACGTCTGAGCGCTTCTCTCTGTGACAGTCCACCCGCACTGCTGGCGAGCTCCGCGAACGCCGACTGCACCGTCAGCGCATGCCAGGCTTTAGGGTCAGTCGATGACGAGATTTTCTTTCTCAAGCGCATAGGAAATATCAACGTTTTTTGACTCACGTTGGCTAGCCATAGCTCCCGTTTGTTGCGTAGCTATCGTGGTCAACGCGAGTGGTCTGCTGACTCAGTAAGATGAAGGAGGTGACCGTACGACCTAAGCGACGCACTGAATTAGTCCATTCACATTGAGTCATACGGCCATTTCCAATCGCGGATTTCCGGCATGTCCTGCCCATATTTGCGGATGTATTGCTTGTGCTCTATGAGCTTGTCGCGCACCGCCTGTTTGGCATAAGCCGCGACGTAGCCCAGCTTGGGCACCCTGTCGATCACATCGGCCACCAGATGAAAGCGGTCGAGGTCATTGCGCACGCACATGTCAAAGGGCGTGGTCGTCGTACCCTCCTCTTTGTACCCGCGCACGTGTAGATTCTTATGATTGGTGCGCCGATAGGTGAGACGATGAATCAGCCAGGGGTAGCCGTGATAGACAAAGATGATCGGCTTGTCGGTCGTAAAGAGGGCGTCGAAATCCCGGTCGCCGAGTCCGTGCGGGTGTTCCTCCCGAGGCTGCAACGTCATCAGGTCGACGACGTTAATGACGCGGATCTTAAGCTCGGGTTCGTATTGGCGCAGCAGATCGACCGCCGCCAGGGTCTCGAGTGTAGGCACATCGCCGGCGCAGGCCAGCACCACATCCGGCTCGGCGCCCTTATCGTTGCTCGCCCACTCCCAGATGCCGATTCCGGAGGTGCAGTGTTTGATGGCCGCATTCATGTCGAGCCACTGCGGCTGGGACTGTTTGCCGGCAACGATGACGTTAATGAAATCGCGCGAACGCAGACACCACTCGGTGACGCAGAGCAAGGTGTTCGCGTCCGGCGGCAAGAACACGCGAATAATATCGGCCTTCTTGTTGACCACATGGTCAATAAAACCGGGATCCTGGTGAGAGAAGCCATTGTGATCCTGTCGCCACACGTGGGACGTGAGCAGATAATTGAGCGAGGCGATTGGCCGCCGCCAGGGGATCTCCTTGGTCGTGACCTTTAGCCACTTGGCATGTTGGTTGAACATTGAGTCGACGATATGGATAAATGCCTCGTAGCACGAGAACAATCCGTGACGACCAGTGAGCAAATAGCCTTCGAGCCAGCCCTGGCAGGTGTGCTCGCTCAGTATCTCCATCACCCGACCGTCTGTAGACAAATGCTCATCCTCCGGGATGGTCGACTCCATCCAAGTCCGGTCGGTTACCTCGAACAGGGCGCCGAGACGATTGGAGGCAGTCTCATCCGGCCCGAATACACGAAAGTTTCGCTGTCGCATATTGCGCTTCATCACGTCGCGCAGGAACTGTCCCATCACGCGCGTCGCCTCCCCCGCCACGCCCCCGGGCCGTGGCACGTCCACCGCATAGTCGCGAAAGTCCGGCAGGCGCAGGTTCTTTAATAGCGCGCCGCCGTTGGCGTGCGGGTTGGCGCCCATGCGCCGATTCCCTTCAGGGGCCAATGCCACGAGCTCCGCGATCAACTGGCCGGCATCGTCGAAAAGCTCTTGCGGCCGATAGCTCTTCATCCACTTTTCAAGCAGCGTGACGTGGGCGGGTTTGCTCGCCATCTCGGCAAAGGGCACCTGATGCGAGCGCCAAAAATCCTCAGTTTTTTTGCCGTCGACCTCCTTGGGTCCTGTCCAGCCCTTGGGTGTACGCAAGATGATCATGGGCCAGCGCGGGCGTTGGCCGACGCCTGTTTCACGGGCCTCATCCTGGATGCGCTTGATTTCGCTAATGGCCCCCTCGAGCGTCTGCGCCATTGTCTGATGCATGGCCTCGGGCTCGGCGCCCTCGACGAAATAGGGTTTGTACCCATAGCCAACGAACAGGCTTTCCAGCTCTGCCTTGCTTATGCGCGCAAGCAATGTCGGATTCGCGATCTTGTAGCCATTTAGATGCAAAATCGGCAGCACCGCACCATCATGCACAGGATTCAGAAACTTGTTGGAGTGCCAGGCCGCCGCGAGTGGCCCCGTTTCCGCTTCGCCGTCGCCCACGACACAGGCGACAATCAGATTCGGGTTGTCGAAGGCGGCGCCGTAGGCGTGCGAGACGGCGTAGCCCAGTTCGCCGCCTTCATGGATCGAGCCGGGGGTTTCTGGTGCCACGTGGCTCGGGATACCACCCGGAAACGAGAACTGCTTAAATAGTTTTTTCATTCCCTCGGCATCCTGCGAAATATCGGGATAGAACTCGCTATAAGTGCCCTCGAGATAGACGTTGGCGACCAATCCAGGCCCGCCATGACCGGGGCCGGCGATGTAGATCATGTCAAGATCGTGCCGCTTGATTACCCTGTTCAGGTGTACGTAAATAAAGTTGAGCCCAGGGGTGGTGCCCCAGTGTCCGAGCAGGCGAGGCTTGATATGCTCGAGCTTGAGCGGTTCCTTGAGTAGCGGATTGTCGTACAGGTAAATCTGACCTACAGAGAGATAATTGGCTGCTCGCCAGTAGGCGTCCATGACCGCCAGCTCTTCTCGGGAGAGTGGCCCAGACATGTGTTTACTCCTTACAATGAGTTTCGCTGATTGTCTGGAAAGAGGTTAACGCGGTAGCGATTGCGTTCCGTTGATTCAGATCAAAGCAGACACTGCATATTAGTCGTTCTCCGGTAGCCCGTACGAGCCATAGGACATCCCGAAGATGACACAGCCGGCGCGCATCGTTTACTTTTCCATGGAGATTGCCTTGACCTCCGCCATGCCGACCTATGCCGGCGGACTGGGGGTGCTTGCCGGAGACACGATTCGTTCAGCGGCCGATTTGGGTGTCCCCATGATTGCCGTGTCTTTGCTGGCGAGAAGCGGTTACTTCCATCAGCAGATTGACGAATCGGGCTGGCAGAGCGAGGAGCCGGTCGCCTGGTGCGTGGATGATTACCTCAAGGAAATGCCGGCACGCGCGGTGGTGCAAATCGAGGGACGCGAGGTGACCTTGCGGTGCTGGGAGTACGAGGTGCGAGGCGTCGGTGGCCACGTGGTGCCGGTCTACTTCCTCGATGCCGACCTCGAGGGCAACGCGGAGGCCGACAGGACCTTGACGCACTACCTCTACGGGGGCGATACGCGTTACCGCCTGAGTCAGGAAATAATACTGGGGATCGGCGGTGTCCGCATGCTGCGCGCGCTGGGTTATCCGGAGCTGCGCAAGTATCACATGAACGAGGGACATGCGAGCCTGCTAATCCTTGAACTGCTGCTGGAGCAGGTGCGGGCAACGCAAGAGACCATGGTCACGCAAAAGCATATCGATGCTGTCAAACCAGCTTGTGTGTTCACAACTCACACGCCGGTAGCTAGCGGGCACGACCAATTTCCCTTGGAGCTGGTGCATGAGCTACTCGGGCCTGCCGGCCCGTTTGCAGAACGCGAGCGCGAGTTCTGCTGCAACGGCGTGTTGAATCTAACCTACCTTGCGCTTGATAACAGCGGCTATGTCAACGGCGTCGCCAAGACACACGGTGCCGTTTCACGCGACATCTTTGCCGGCTACCCGATCGACTCCATTACCAATGGCATTCATTTGGCGACCTGGACATCGGCGTCAATGCAGCAGCTGTTCGATGAGCACGTGCCGGGCTGGCGTGCGGACAACCCAAGCTTGCGCCATGTCGTTTCGATCCCGACAGCGCAGATCTGGGATGCGCACCAAAGCGCACGTCGAGAACTGATCGATTATGTCAACCGCACGGCGAACGCCGGCATGGACGTCGATGTGCTGACACTGGCTTTTGCCCGGCGCGCCACGGCGTACAAGCGGCCCGACTTGCTTTTCCACGACATCGAACGGCTGCGAGAGCTATCAGAGCGGACAGGACCGATTCAAGTTGTCTACGCCGGCAAGGCACACCCGAGGGACCATCATGGCAAGGAGCTAATCCAACACATCCACCGCATGCGGGACGCGCTGAAACCCGCGGTGAACATCGCCTATCTGCCAGGCTATGACATGGCGCTCGCCAAGCTCATGGTGGCGGGGGCGGATGTCTGGCTCAACACGCCGCAACCGCCGCTCGAGGCTTCCGGCACCAGCGGCATGAAGGCCGCGATAAATGGTGTGCCCTCGCTCAGTGTGCTCGATGGCTGGTGGGTCGAAGGCTGTATTGAAGGCGTTACCGGCTGGGCGATCGGTGCGCGCGACGCCTCAGCTGAAAACCACGGCGATCCAGGGCGCGATGCGCTCTCGCTTTACGACAAGCTCGAGCACGTCATCGTGCCGATGTATTATCAAGATCGCGAAAAGTTCGTCGAGATCATGCGCAACGCCATCGCGATCAACGGTTCATTTTTTAATACCGAGCGCATGCTACGCGAGTACGTGACCAAAGCGTACTTTAAATAACGTGCACACCGTATTGATTTTTGCTCACCCGCACCGCACCGCTGGCCGATGACCATCCTCGTCTGGATTATCTGCACTGCCGTCATCCTGGCGCTGGTGCTGCTCGACCTCGGCGTGTTCGAGCGCGAACCCCGGGCGATGGGCATCAAGGAGGCGCTGGCATGGACGCTGATGTGGGTCGTGTTGGCATTGGTATTCAATGTGCTGGTCTATTTTCTGTACGCGAAAAACCTGTTCGGATGGAGCGACATCTATGTGCACCACCTTAGCGGGCAGCAGGCCGCGACGCAGTTTTTAACGGGCTATTTGCTGGAAAAGTCGTTGTCGGTGGACAACGTCTTCGTGATTGCGATGATCTTCGCCTACTTGCACGTGCCGCTGGCGCAACAACGCCGCGTCTTATTTTGGGGCGTGCTGGGCGCGGTGGTATTGCGCGGAGTCATGATAGCGCTTGGCGCCGTGCTCATCTGGCGCTTCGATTGGATGGCCTATGTGTTTGGCGCATTCATTATTATGTCGGCGGCCAGAATGCTAGTCATCCGCCATGACAACATCAATCTGAACAAAAATCTGCTGGTGCGGGTGGCGCGACGCCGCTTCCGCGTGACCGATCGTTATCGCAACAGTGAGTTTGCCAGCACAGTGGGCGAACAAAAAGCCATCACGCCGTTGCTGTTGGCGATGCTGCTGGTTGCGAGCACGGACGTCGTCTTTGCCATCGACTCGATCCCGGCGATATTTGCCATCACCCGTGATCCCTTTCTGGTTTTCACTTCGAACGTGTTCGCCATTCTCGGGCTGCGAGCGCTTTATTTTGCCGTCGCCGGGCTGGT
>CAYGAS010000005.1:0-2408 GCA_964347935.1 uncultured Nitrospiraceae bacterium
GGCTGCTGTGCGCAGCCCCTTGGTTATCCGCAGTGCCCGCCGCATCCTCATTGCCTAGCCGCAGATTCGCCTAACAACGGCACTCATCTCGGGTTCTTGTTCCTGCATGCTGCGTACCAGTTTGAACTGATTGCGTGCGCGCACGAGATTTTGCCGTGCGCTCTGAGTCTTGAAGTACACATCGCCCTGCAAGTAGTCGCTGAGAAAACGGATACCGACCTCGAACGCGACCAGCTTGCCCGCCGATGCCAGCAAGTCGCGCTCCCGCGCAGTCAGGAGGGTTCCCAACGCATCGTTGTACCCTTGAACCAGACCCTCGAATATAGGCAATCGCAAAGAGACCCGGCTCAGGTCGCGTTCGTCTTCGCCACTGGCGGCGGCAGCGCTGCGGACGAGGTCGCCGAAGTCGTAGAGCACCGAACCGGGCATGACGGTATCGAGATCGAGCACGCACAGGGCTTCATCGCTGACAGCGTCGAACAGCACATTGTCAATCTTCGTGTCATTGTGTACTACCCGTTGAGGCAGGGCATCCGGGGGCAATCCTGCGAGCAGGTGCACGATTGTTTCGTTTTCGGAAGTGAAGTCGAGTTCCGCGCGCGCGCTCGCGGCACGCCCAACAATGTCCGCACCCGCCGCACGGCGCAATAACGCCAGATATCGGGGACTGTCATGAAAGTGGGGGAGGATCTGGTGCAACGGCGGTCGCGGCAGATCAGCTAGCAGCCGCACAAAATGCCCGAATGCGGCAGCGGCACCGCGGGCGACACGAGGCGAATCAATGGTCGTGTGCGTGCGCGCTCCTTCGATGTATAGATAAGTACGCCAGTAGGCGCCGGCGGCATCGATACAATAGGACCGGCCATCACCTGTGCGTAGTAGGGTTAGCACCCGGCGCCCGATCTGCGAGCCTCGGTCACGCTGGAGTTTGGAGCGGACGTGATCGACCACACGCTCCACGTTCTCCATCAAGCGTATGGGATCCTGGAATACTTGCTGATTGATGCGTTGATGGACAAAACGCCGGCGCCTACCGCCATTCACGTAGGTCACAAGGTATGTATCGTGGATGTGACCGCCGCCAAGCGATGCGGCCTGTCGCAGCTTGCCGCCAAGCCCGAAACAGCGACCGACAACAGACAGCGTCGCACGCAGACGTGGGTCAGCCGTTGCCGCGCACCCGGGCAATGTTATTGCGCCTGCACGGGAGGCGGCCTAACCGACAAGGACTCAGTCTTCCGGTTCCCAACCGAATTCCTCGACGATGCGAAATAGGTCGGTCTCGGACACGATGCCTACCGGCTGGTCATTCGACTCGACGACAACACGACGCACCCTGTTATCGATCATGGTCTGCGACACCAAGCGCAACGTCAGATCGGAAGGTACGCAAACCAACGGCCGGCTTGCGATCTCGCTCACCTTCACATTGGCGGCGGACTTGTTGGCACCGACGATCTTCGTCACGATGTCGCGTTGAGTCATGATGCCCCACGTACCTGAACCATCCGGTTCCACCACGATCGAGCTGATGTTGTGTTGCCGCATTTGCTGCATCGCTTTGTCTACAGTCGCCGATGCAGCAATGCTCTTGATCGGCGACATGATCCCTCCCGCCGTCGTCGGCCGCTGCCCCGATTCCTTCATCGCCTCCATCGGGTTGGTTACTCGTTGTGCCTCGCGTTCCTTGCGCTCGCGCTCCAACGCGTCGCGGCGCTCCTGTTCAAAACGCGCCAGATCATCGGCATTGCCAGTGATTCTGGCGATCAAGGCATCGGCGAATGCGCTCGTAGACACGGTATGCGCGCCAGGCATCAGCCGAGCGAAATCGTAGGTGACAAACTTGTCGCCGACCACCTGCGGGTACGCAGCGTTAATCAGATCGGCGGCTTCTTTCCAGCCCATGTATTCCAGCATCATGGCGCCCGACAGCAGCAACGAGCTCGGGTTTACCTTGTTCTGGTTCGCATACTTCGGTGCGGTTCCATGTGTCGCCTCGAACACGGCCACGACATCGCTAATGTTCGCGCCCGGAGCAATGCCGATTCCACCCACTTCCGCCGCTACGGCATCGGACAAGTAATCGCCATTTAGATTCATCGTGGCGATAACGTCAAACTCGCTAGGGCGCAACTGCAACAGCTGAAAAATGATGTCGGCTATGCGATCTTTGATCACGATCTTTCCCGCCGGTTGCTTGCCACCGTACTCGCTGTAAAGCTCTTCTTCCGTGATGGTGTGCTCACCAAACTCTTCCTTGGCAAGCTCGTAGCCCCAGTTACGAAAGGCGCCTTCGGTGTACTTCATGATGTTGCCTTTGTGCACCAATGTCACGCTTTCGCGCTCATGGTCGATGGCATACTGGATCGCCTTGCGAATGAGGCGCTTGCTGCCGAAGGGGCTAATCG
>CAYGAS010000006.1:0-12224 GCA_964347935.1 uncultured Nitrospiraceae bacterium
TACGTGAGTTGGGGCTCCCCGAGGGGGTCGGGGGGCGGCGCCGGCTTTCCGGCCGATGCGGGCGGCAGCCGACATGGCGGTCAGAGCAGGGGACGGGCGTACCCCGCCGGGCCAAGGGCGCGGCTACACTTTTACGATAGGCAATAGCGCTCAGATCGAGGCCAGGACGGGAAATGAATCAGCAGGTACTAAGACTTGCCGGGTCGCTCGTAGTCCCGGTGACGCTGCTGATTTCGGCGGTCTGGCTGACATCGGAGCTGCACGCGCTGCCGCGCGCGCAGGCGGCCTTGATCCCCTACCTACCCTACGTCGCAACCGGGCTCGGTCTGGCACTCAGCTGGCGTTTTCATCAGAGCCGCCTGTTTTTTGCCTTATGCGCCCTCATGTTTGCCTATCTGGCGCTCAGCTACGGCCTCTCCTCGGGGCCGCCGCGTGGCCTGCGTCAGCACGCGATCTTTAATCTCACTGGCGTGCTGGCCCCCGTGATTTTGACTGGCATTTGCCTGTTGCCGGATCGTGGCATCTTCAATGTCCGGGCACTCGGTCGTTTCGCCTTGTTGATCGCACCGGCGATCGCCGTGGCGGCGATGATTCATTGGCGCATACTTGGCTTGACCGCCGTGGTGCCTGCCGAGCTGCTGAAATCGGGCCAGCTCAGTTGGACGCCGCTGCCGGCGCCTGTGGTTGCCACGTTCACCGTTGCCGGGGCAATCGTGCTTGCACGCCTCGTGGCTTACCGCACGACAATCGAGGGCTTGTTGCTGACTGGAATGATCGGCTTGGGACTCGCCCTGCACAACGGTGTACAGCCCTTGAGTACGGCGATGTTTGTCACCGCGATCGCGCTGCTGTTTACCTATGGGGTTGTTCAGGATGGCTACCGCAAGGCCTATGTCGATGAGCTGACCGGTCTGCCGGGCCGTCGCGCGCTCGATGAACAATTACTGAAACTGGGTAGCCAGTACGTGGTGGCCATGGTCGATGTCGACCACTTCAAGCGCTTCAACGACACCTATGGGCACGATGTGGGCGACCAGGTGCTGCGCATGGTAGCGAGCCAGCTCGATCGCGTCGGAGGCGGCGGAAGACCGTTTCGCTTTGGGGGTGAGGAGTTCTCCATTCTGTTCGCAGGCAAGAGCGGCGACGATGTCACCGAGTATCTCGAGGAGGTGCGGGAGCGCATCGCCACGACCCCCTTTGCCATACGCCGCCATCGGCGCCGCCGCAAGAACGGCGCCGCCAAGAACAAGCGCGGCCGCAACGGTGGCGGGCGACGCGCATCGGTGACGGTGAGCATCGGTCTGGCGGCAAGCAGCGAGCGACTCGCCTCAGCCCAGGATGTGCTCAAGGCCGCCGACGAGGCGCTTTACCGCGCCAAGCGCGGCGGGCGCAACCGCGTGTGCGATTGACTGTCCGGCGCGGGCATCGCATCGGACTCGCCTAGCCCCTTCACGGCGTGGCCCGGTACGCCCGGACCCACGCTATTTACTGCTGCGTGGTCTTTGATCTGAGATAATGCTCTAATAAGTAGCTAAGCCGGCGTGCCGGTTTAGCGCGTCTTTATGGCCCTGTGCGAGTCGACAGGGCAGATCCGGCTCCCGAAGAGCGAGGGAAGAGTCATGAAGCAGCAGCGTCCAGCAGCAGAAACACAGCCGTCGGCGACCAGCCTCAAGTACGTCTATGCCTTTAGCGAGGGCGATGGCAAGAACAAGGCGTTGCTAGGGGGCAAGGGTGCGAACCTGTGCGAGATGACACAGATCGGGCTCAATGTGCCTCCAGGGTTTGTCATTACTACAGAAGCTTGCCTCAGCTACCTCGCCGACCGCGACAAGCGCTTGCCGCCGGGATTGATGGATGACGTCAGGGAGCACATGGCGCAGCTTGAACGGGCGACCGGCAAGGGATTCGGATCTAAAACCAACCCGCTGCTGGTGTCGGTGCGCTCGGGCTCGGCCATGTCGATGCCCGGCATGATGGACACCATTCTCAACCTGGGGCTCAATCAGGCGACCCTGAATGGACTGGCGGCGCAGTCGAGCAACCAGCGTTTTGCCTGGGATTCCTATGGTCGCTTCATTCAGCTTTTCGGCAAGATTGCCTTGGGTGTCCCGGATGAGGACTTCGATCAACATTTCAGCGCCGTCAAGAAGCGCGTCGGTGCGAAGGACGATGTCCACCTCTCGGCCACCGACCTGAAAGAAATCGCCAACCTGTTCCTGCAACAGATTCGCAAGCATACGGGCCACCCGTTTCCTGAAGATCCGTACGAGCAGCTCGAGATCGCCATCAAGGCCGTGTTCGATTCGTGGATGGGCAAGCGCGCTGTCGATTATCGGCGCGAGTTCAACATCACCCAGGCAATGGCCAACGGTACAGCGGTCAATGTGGTTGCCATGGTCTTCGGCAATATGGGCGATGACAGTGCGACCGGGGTCGGCTTTACGCGCAATCCGGGCACCGGCGACAACGATTTCTATGGCGAGTATCTGGTCAATGCACAGGGCGAAGACGTGGTCGCCGGTATCCGCACGCCCAAGCCCGTGCAGGACATGGCGAAGGAAATGCCGGACCTGTACCACCAGCTCGAGGAGCTGAGGCGCAAGCTCGAGACGCACTATCACGAGGTGCAGGATTTCGAGTTCACCATCGAAAAAGGCACGCTGTACTGCTTGCAGACACGTAATGGCAAGATGAATGCCGTGGCCAAGGTGCGCACCTCGCTGGAAATGGAGGGCGAGGGACTCATTACCCGTGAGCAGGCGCTGCTGCGCATCGAGCCAGAGCTTCTGGAGCAGCTGCTGTACCCGAGCATCGATCCGAACCATCAGGGCGAATCTGCCGCCCAGGGCATTGCCGCCTCGCCGGGCGCGGCGTGCGGAAAGATTGTGTTTGACGCAGACCGCGCCGAAAGCGCGGGCAGGCTGGGGGAGCGGGTTATCCTCGTGCGCGAAGAGACCAAGCCGGAAGACATCCACGGATTCTTTGCCGCTCAAGGAATTCTGACCAGCCGCGGGGGCAAGACTTCGCACGCCGCGGTCGTGGCGCGCGGCATGGGTAAGCCCTGTGTCGCAGGCGCGGAGGGCATCAGCGTGGACACGCGCACCCGCACCGCTTACGTCGGCGGCCAAGTCTTGCAGGAGGGCGAGATCATCACCATCGATGGCACCACCGGTAATGTGTACCTGGGCGAGGTACCGACCGTCAAACCCGAGTGGTCAGTCGAGTCGGAAACGCTGCTCTCTTGGGCAGATGAGATCGCGAAATTGCAAGTGATGACCAATGCCGATACGCCCGAAGATGCTGAGCGCGCGCTTAAGTACGGCGCCATGGGTATCGGTCTGTGTCGTACCGAGCGCATGTTTAACGCCCCGGATCGGCTACAGATCGTGGTCGATATGATCCTGGCCGAAACGCCCGAGCAGCGCCAGGCTGCGCTCGCTCGCTTGCGCCCGATTCAGCGCGCGGACTTCAAGGAGATCTTCAAGGTCATGTCACCACGGCCGGTGACCGTGCGCCTGCTGGATCCGCCGATTCACGAGTTCCTGCCGACAGAGGAGAAATTGGTGGAAGAAATTGCCCACCTGCGCAACCTGCGCGGCACGGTCAGGGAAATGGTGAATCTGAGCGATACGCTTAAGCTCGTTGATCCCAATCATCCCGGCGAGACGGTTGAGTCGCTGGACAAGCTGCAGGTGATCCTGAGCAAGTTACAGGAAAGCGGTCTCGACGAGAAAATACTGGAGCAGAAGCAGACCATCCTGCGCAAGGTGCGGACCTTACGCGAGATCAATCCAATGCTGGGTCATCGCGGCGTGAGGTTGGCGATTACCTACCCTGAGATCTATTACATGCAGATTCAGGCGGTGCTGGAGGCGGCGGCCGAGTGCATCAAGGAGGGGTTGGAAGTCCATCCGGAGATCATGGTCCCGCAGGTCTGCACCGCGGAGGAGCTCAAGTTCGTGCACAAGTTTGTCGATGTGATCGTGGAAGAAGTTGAGCGCGATTATGGTGTGAAGGTACCGTTTCATTTCGGCACGATGATCGAGGTCGTACGCGCGTGCATGCGCGCGGGCAAGCTCGCGGAATACGCCGAGTTTTTCTCGTTCGGTACCAATGATCTGAGTCAGGCCACCTTTTCATTCAGCCGCGAGGATGCCGAAAACAAGTTCTTGCCGCTGTACAACAAGATGGGCATTTTGCAGGACAACCCCTTTGAGGTGCTTGACGTCAAGGGAATGGGACAGCTGATGCAGATCACCGTGGAATGGGGCCGCAAGACGCGCCCCAACCTGGTGGTGGGCATCTGCGGTGAGCACGGCGGCCATCCCGACTCGATCCGCTTTTGTCACCACATCGGTTTGAACTACGTGTCGTGCTCGGCGCCGCGGGTGCCGATTGCGCGCCTGGCGGCAGCGCGGGCCGCGTTGCTCGAGCACGAGTACCGGCAATGACCAACTTCGCGCCGAGCGGGTAGGCGTCGGCGCTACAGGTACGGCCGGCGCTGAAAGATGCGGTAGTCCATGTCGGGGAAGAGGCTGTCGCGCGCCGCCGCCTCCTGTAGATAGGATTCGTCATAACGCTCTCGCGCTGCCATGTCCGCCAGGCGATGAAACCGATGTAGGTGCGTCTTCAGGCGTCCCGAGGCGTAGTCCGCGCCGGTTCCCGTTTTGATCATGAATGGCCAGTCGCTAGCCTGTGCCAATAGCAGCTCGCGCGCGGCTTGGTCGAGTGCCCAGCGCTGCCGTCCCTCGGCGTGCGGAAAGCGTTTGACGAGCCCGGCCATGCACGCGGCGGCGTCGTGTAAATGCGGATAGATCCAGTCATTGCTGCCGTTTAACCATACTTCGTGAAAGCCGCCGGCGCCCCAGCTGCACGCGGGCGGTGCGGCCGTCTGCAGCTCGTCATAGCGATCTAGGTACTCGCGCGGCGTGATCGTTTCGATAACGCTTTGCTCGCAAGCCAGCTGGCGCAACAGGAAATCGATCCACTGCGGGCCCTCGAACCACCAGTGGCCGAAAAGCTCCGCGTCATACGGACAGACGACAATGGGCGAGCGATCGAATGAGGCCGCCAGGCGCGCGAGCTGTTTCGCACGATTGTGCGCGAAATGCGCGGCATGGTCGGCGGCGCATGCACGCGCCCGCTCGGGGTGGTACGGCTCCTTCAAGTCGGTTTTGCCCGTGATGCGGTGGTACTTAAGGCCGGTGAATGTTGCGATGCCTGCGTGGCGCAGCGTCTGCATATGCGGCGCATCGACGTCGAATCCCGCATCACGATAAAAATCGCGGTAGGCCGCATGCCCGGGATAGCCTTCGTCGGTCGACCATACCTGTTTCGATGACTCGTAGTCGCGCGCGAACACGGCCGGCCCCCCCGGGGTGCGCACCGGTCGGTGTACGCCGTACTTCGGGCGCGGGTCGGCATTCAACAAGCCGTGGGTGTCAACAAAAAAGTAGTCGAGACCAAACTGCGCGAGCACCGCCTCGAGACCGGGAAAATAACCGCACTCGGGCAGCCAAATACCCCTCGGCCGCCGCCCGAGGATGCGTTCGTGAGTACGCACCGCCATGGCCAGCTGTGCATAGAGGCTTTCTTCGTTCACTGCCAGCAAGGGAAGGTAACCGTGGGTCGCCGCGCAGGTGATGATCTCGATGTGCCCGGCCTCCATGAGGCGGCGGAAGGACTGCGAAACATCCATCGCACACTCATCCACGAAGCGGCGGCGCAGGTGCTGATAGCGCTCGGTGTAGAACTGCACGAGTGGGTGGAAATCCGGGTCTCCGCGGGTGCGCCCGTGCTCGCCGGCCAGGGCGTGCAGACGCTGGTCGAGATAATCACGATAGCGCTGCTGCAGCAAAGGATCGCTCAACATGGACAGCAAGGTCGGGCTGAGCGAGAACGTTAGGCGATAGCGGATAGCGTCTCTTGCGAGTCCTTCCAGCACATCGAGCAAGGGCAGGTAGGTCTCGGTCAATGCCTCGAAAAACCAATCTTCTTCGAGAAAGCGTTCGTGCTCGGGATGGCGCACGAACGGCAGGTGCGCATGCAGGACCAGCGCGAGGTAAGCCGGGGCGGCCAACGCTGGGGCTACTTGCTACTGAGGTGCGGGGCGGTGCCGGACCAAATCGGCTGGCCGTGTTCGAACGCACCGCCGGCCTGTTGATACATGTCGCGAAACTGCGCTTCGCTTACCGCCCACAGCGGATCCGTTTGCGTGGACGCGGTCTGGCGCGGCAGATGCTCAATCCCGTGGCGCAGCAAAGTGAGGAATACATCGTCCTCGCGATAGCGACCGAGTTGTACGAGCACACGGCCACTCGTGACGCCGGGGTCGAGGCGAAAGTACCAATGGCCGCGTTCGACCGTCACCGCAACCTCGTGCAGCACCTCGGTGCGCTCGGGCGCGGTGTAGGTAACCCTCAACTTGAGCCCCCCATGCTCGCGGATGGCGCCGGGTTCGAGGACCCAGTACACGTACAATACGCCTGGTTTCTGCAGCAAGGCGCAGAGCGTAGGCGCGCGAAGTTTCGGCAGTGCGTCACTCGCTTCGTCGCCGATGCGGACACCCTCGGCGGTCGAGACGGTGCGTGCGGGCATACCCGTGAGGTATTTTGCGTTTTCGATTTGCTGCTCCTCACGGCTTATCGCGGGCGCCCGCGGGTCGGGTGTGGCGGTGGGTTTGCGCGACCGTACCTGACGCTGCGCCGTGCTCTTTGGCGGCGACTGGGTCGCCGACGCAGAGCTTAGCGGTTTAGCCGGCGTCGTTGTCTTCTTTCGCGGGCTGGCACCGCTCAGGGCCGCCACGAGCTCGGTCTTGCGCATGGTCGAGTAGCCCTTAATACCCTTGAGCTTAGCCAACGCTCGCAGCTCGCTTACCGTCTTTATCGCAATGTCCTTTGTCATCATTCCCTCGCTTTCAGCTAGATGTTCAATCGGCCACGGCCTCCAACACGGCGACCGGGAAGTTGGCCAGTATCGCAGCCGCCGGCAACAGCGCCTTGCCGTCGCGTGACTCGGTCTTCACCGCTTCGCCGGTGAATACGTTAACGAAGCGCCGGTCCGTTTCTGGTGGGGGCACCTGGATGCAGGTGTCCTGCCACACCGGCCCGAGCGGTAGTGCGGTCGCATGCGCGGTCAGGTGCGCAAACCAACGCGGCGCCACGCTGACGACCATCGTCGGATACTGTCCGCGTGCAAAAGCACACAGATGCTCGGCGTGGCTGCCGTGAACTTCGAGCGGCATGTATGCGCCATCTCTGAAAGTATGGGTGTGCTTTCGCCTGACGTCCAGCAGCCGCCGGGTGACGTAGAGCTTGATACGGCCGTCCTCCATGGTGTCGACCAGGGCGCGGGCACGCACGGCGAGCTCGGTGTCAGTGATGTTGGCAAGCGTATCGAGCTCCTCCAGCATCGCTTGGCGGCGCGCGTAGCCGACGGGCCGCCGGTTATCCGGATCCACCAGGCTGAAATCCCAGATCTCGTTGCCCTGATAAAGGTCGGGCACTCCCGGGGAGGTCAGCTTGAGCAGCACCTGGCTCAGGCTGTTGAACATGCCCAGGCGTGCGATGCGTTTCTGAAACGGCAGAAAGTCGTTCAGGAAGGGGTTGCCGTTGATGGATGCCAATAGCGCCGACACGAAATTGACAACCGCCTGCTCGTATTCCATGTTGGGGTTGATCCAGCTCGTGTGAACCTTGGCCTCCCTTATGGCCTTGAGCATGTAGGCCTCGATACGCTCGCGGAATGTCGCCAGGCCGTCGTCGTCCAACGCGCTCAGCGGCCACGCGCCAACGAGCGTCTGGTACAGCAGGTACTCGTCATTCGCGCTTGGCGCCCAGCGCTCGGCGACGCGGCGTTTCTTGCGGCGGTTGAGCCGGCGCCAACGTAGCAGTTGCTGGCGCCATTCCTCGACCAGCTCCGACAGGACATCGATGCGCGCACGCACGTCCTCGCTGCGCTTGTTGTCGTGGGTCGACGTGGCCAGCATCGCGTGCGGCCAACGCCGTGCGCGCTCCTGGTTCGCATGATGAAAGGCGGCAGGAGAAACCGCGAAGCGCTTGGGATCGCCGCCGACCTCGTTGGCCGAGACGAGGCGGTTATAGATATAGAAGCTTGTGTCCTCCAGGCCCTTGGCCATCACGGGGGCGGTGTACTGCTGAAAACGCATGGCAAAATCGGCGGCCGCTTGCCGGTAGGCCGGCGGGCGTTGCTCGAGGCCCTCGAGCAGCAGGATGCCGCGGACGAAGTCGAAGATGCTGATCTCTGCCGCCGGGCTGTGTTTCTTGGCCTGGGCGACGGCCCAGTCGACATCACGCCGATCCTCGGCGCTCGCCCCCGCCGCGGTCACGTAAGTCCGGTAGACCGGAAAACGTGCGATCACTTCCAGCAGCGCCTCACGCAGGGCGGTCAGGGTGAAATCACGCGTGTGGCGATCGGACTCGGCAATGCGGCCCAGCTGATTAGCCAACACGTGCAGCTCGCTCGACAGCGACACGCGCATGATCAAGCGTTTGCGTTCATACAGCAGCTCGTCGAAGTCGAGGGTGCGGCCGGTCATGCGGGCGTAGACTCGATCCATCGCGCGCTCGGCCGGTGCGTAGACAAAAAGGCCATTGACGAGGTTGGCGAAATCGTAGCCGGTGGTGCCGGATACCGGCCAGCTCTCCGGCAAATGCTCGTGACCTGCCAGGATCTTCTCAACGACGACATACAGGCCGGGGGACCCGGCGGCGGCTACGCTGCGTTGCAAACGTTGGTAGTACTGCAGTGGATCATAGAGCCCGTCAGGGTGATCGATCCGCAGACCGTCGAGCTGATGCTTCGCTATCAGCTCGACGATGAAGCGATGCGTGGCATCGAAGACTGCGGCATTCTCCATGCGCAGTCCCGCCAGGTCGTTGATCTCAAAGAACCGGCGGTAGTTGATCTCATCGGCCGCAACCCGCCAATGGGCGAGGCGATAGGCTTGCTCATCCAGCAACGCATGTAGCGCGTCGAAGCGACTGGCGTTGTCGGCGCTACCGTTGAATATCGACACATTGCGTTCGATGAAGCGGACAATGGCCGGCGAGCGGCGGCAAAGCTCGGCCAGTTGCTTCTTGTGCACTTCCTTGTCTCGCTGCCGCTCTTCGAGTCGCGTGGCTGTAGGTTCCGCGCGGTGTGGCAGATTGCGGAAGGCCGTGACCAAGCTTTGAAATTCCATCATGCCCGGGTCCTGACCACCGAGATCTGGAGCGAGCGTTTCGAGCTGGTAACTCAAGATCGTCGGGTAGGTCTGTGGATCGATGGGAAAGAGGTGATGGTAATAGTGCACGGCGAACGTGCCCTGGGTGGCGTCAAACGCGAGATTGAGCTCGCCGCGCTCGAGGATCCGGCCATAGTGATCGCCCAGTACCGGCAGCAACACCTTGTCGCGCATCTCCGGTTTGGCCGCACGCCAGTCGATGTCGAAAAACTGGGCATAGCTAGATGCGGGTCCGTTCTCGAGCACATCGAGCCACCAGACATTGTCATCACCGCCCACACCCATGTGGTTCGGTACGATATCGAGAATTTGCCCCATCCCATGATGTCTAAGCGTATCGACGAGATGCTCGAACTCTTGCCCGTTGCCGATCTCGGGATTCAGCGCGCTGTGGTCGACGATGTCGTAACCGTGCATGCTGCCTGCGCGGGCCTTGAGGAATGGTGAGGCATAGATATGACTGATGCCCAGGCGCTGCAGGTAAGGCACCAATGCCGCGGCCTTTGTAAAGCTGAAGTCGCGGTTGAACTGGAGACGGTAAGTGGCGCGGGGAATCGTCGCAGGGGACTGCGGCTGCGGAGCGAGTTCGCGTTTCACACCTCGTTCTTGCCGGATCGCCGCGGCCAGCTCGCGCATGCGCTCGCCGTCGAGCAGCTCATCGAGATCGACCGCCAGCCGGTAACGCCAGTTGGGCCGCTGATCGGTCGTTCCCGGTAAGTTGACCTGGTACTGCTGTCCGATCACGTCCTCCAGCTGCACCAACATCAGCTGGCAGGGCGTGCGGGCGATGTAGCGATGCACCGCCTGGATTAGCGCCGGCGTCATCTGCGGACTCGAGGCCGGATCGGCGGTCACGCCGGACGGCAAGAGATGCGCGCGCTCGAGCGCCAGCAACAAGCGCGCACGGTCTTGCGTGCGTGCCAGCAGCTGTTGTTCACGGGCCTCTTCTGACGGAAACAGTTGCAGTTCCGTGCGCTCCAGCAGCTCCTGGCCTTGCCAGAATCCGACGAGCGTGGGCAGATCGTGTGTGGAGACGGCAACCACCGCCTGCGGCAGGTAGGCATCCGGGACCTTGAGCTCGCCCTTGGCGTCCTTTTCGAAGTAGAACAGCCGATAGGAAAGCACGCCGAGGGGCTTCAATGCCGCCGGTACCTCGGGCGGCACGGTTCCCAGGTCCTCACCGATGATCATGCAACGGTTGCGTACGCTCTCGAGCGCCAGAATGCCCAGCAGGTCCTCGAATTCATAGTGCACGTAGCCGCCGTCAGCAGGCCTGCCGCCCGGCGGGACCCAGAACAAACGCATCAAGCCCATCACGTGATCGATACGCAGCGCGCCGGCGTGGCGCATATTGGCGCGCAAGGTGTGGATGAAAGGCGCGTAGCTGCTTTCGACTAGTGCGTCAGGGATCAGCGGGGGTAGCCCCCAGTCCTGCCCGCTCAAACTGTAATCGTCGGGCGGCGAGCCAATGCTTGCCTCGAGTGCGTAGAGCTCATGATGGGCCCAGGCCTCGGCGCCGGCACGATCAACAGCGACGGCAAGATCCTGGTACAAACCCACGCCCAGCTGAAGTTCGAGCGCCCGCGTGCCCACGGCAGCGAGCTGGCTGTTCGCCAACCATTGCAAGTACTCGAAAAATTCCAAACGCTCGCGCTGCGCCGAGGCGAACGCCTTGACCCGCGGCGACTCGAAATGGCGATACTCGGACGGCCACGCGGGCCACCCCCACACGCTTGTATCCTGTTGGTGAAAGTGCTCTTGCAGGGCTTCATAGAGCGCGTGCCGGTATAGGGTGTCGCCCTCCAGTTCCTTAAACTCACGAAAGGCGCGCGCCCGCTCGCTATCCGCTCGCAGATGATGCTCTCGGAAGTGCGTGTAGAGCAGCTCGAGCACGGCCAGTTTCAGCCCGGCGACCTCCGCGTACTGCACGAGATCGGCTTCGCGCACGGCGCGCAGACGTTGCTGAAACTGCGCTGTGGCGACGAGCGTTTTTGCGGGCCCGCAAGCGGCGAACTCCGGCACCGCTTCCACATCAATGTAGAGCACATTGAGGAACAGTCGACTGGAGGGGCTGTAGGGGCTGACGTGCTCGGGATTATGCGGAAACAGCGCATGCAAAGGGTTTACCCCGAGCACGCTCGCACCGAGCGCGGCGCAGCGCTCGATCAGCGTTCGCAGGTCGCTAAAGTCGCCGATGCCCCAATTGCGCGAAGAGCGCAGCCCGTAAAGCTGGACGGCCAATCCCCACACGCGTGTGCCGTCAGCAAGGATCGGGGGCTGATAGCATGTCTGCGGGGCGATGATGAGGGTGGTTTCGGCCGCCGCTTCGCCCGCGGGGTGAATTACGAAGCGATGGTAGCCGCAGCCCAGGTCTTGCGGTAACGGCAGCGCGTAACGCGCCAACTCGACGCCATCGAACTGGGCGCGTTCGATGATCTCGAGCGCTTGGGTATGGAAGACGCCTTGGACAATCTGACCGTCCTCTGCGATCAACTCCCAGGCGATGCGGGGGCTAGCCGGCGGTGCCGCCAGGGTGATGACAATACGGGCATTGCGATCGTCCTCGCGCAGGACCTGCACGGGCGGCAGCCGACGTTGCCAGGCGAGGCGCTTGCGCTCAAGTAAGGTGCGCCGCGCCGCGGTGTCGTCATCGACCGCCATGCCCATTGCGGCCAACAGCGATCGTTGGTTTTCACCGCTGATTGCGTTGGTCTTTCCCCAGATATCCGTGTAACGGGGCTCGATGCCACAGAGGTGGGCAAGCTCATCCAGAACAGCGGTTTTGCTCATTGCGTGAATTGTGTCGTTTGCCCGGCGCTAAGCGCAACCTGCGCTGCGCCAGCTCGCGAGTTGTCGCTCGACCCTAGACCGAAACTCCTGTGACTCAGCGCGGTGCAAGCGACCAGCGAGTTCCCTACGGGGTTTCCTATAGCAACGCCCACGCGTGAGAATTGCCGCTATATCCTTGAGTGCCAATAAA
>CAYGAS010000007.1:0-11274 GCA_964347935.1 uncultured Nitrospiraceae bacterium
TCATGAAAAAAGCGGTGGCCCACCTGGAGCCGTACATGGAGGCGGAAAGAGTTGAATCGGGCAATCACCGAAACAAGGGTAAGATTGTGCTAGCGACCGCCCGGGGTGACGTGCACGATATCGGCAAAAATATCGTCGGGGTCGTGCTTCGCTGCAATAACTACGAGGTCATCGATCTCGGTGTCATGGTCCCGAGCGCGCGTATTCTAGAGACTGCAAAAACAGAAGCGGCGGACATCATCGGTGTTTCGGGGCTGATCACGCCGAGCCTTGACGAAATGTGTCATGTGGCGAGCGAGATGAAACGTGACGGCTTCGACATACCGCTGCTAATCGGTGGTGCCACCACAAGCCGCGTACACACGGCAGTCAAGATCGCCCCCAATTACACGGGGGCGACGGTCTACGTTCCGGACGCATCACGCGCCGTTGGCGTGGTAGCGAACCTCATCGGCAATCAGCGAGAACAGTTCATCAGTGGCATCAAGAGCGAGTATGAGGAAGTTCGTGCACGGCGCGCAGCGGAACGTAAGGATGCTCGGCGCGTTGCGCTCGCGGCTGCGCGCGCTAACAAGCTCGTGATCGATTGGGGCCACTATCAGCCCAGGCAGCCGCAGTTTCTCGGTCTCAAGGTCTTTGACGACTATGACCTGTCCGAGCTCAGCCGTTACATCGACTGGACACCCTTCTTCAAGAGCTGGGATCTAAGCGGCGTATACCCGGCGCTGCTGGATGACGCGGTGGTGGGCATGGCGGCGCGGGATTTGCTCAAAGACGCACAGAAACTGCTGGCAGAAATCATTAAAAATAAATGGATCAAGGCCCGAGCGGTCATTGGCTTCTGGCCCGCAAACAGCATCGACGAGGACGACATTGAAGTCTACGCGGACGGAGCGCGAACGAAGGTGCTGGTGACGCTGCACACGCTGCGCCAGCAGATGCTGCGGAACAAAGGGCGCGCCAACATGGCGCTGGCGGACTTCATTGCCCCGAGAGATGCCGGTGTCGAGGACTACATCGGCGGCTTTGCAGTCACTGCAGGCTTCGGTGTGGACGAGCTGGTCGAGCGCTTCGAACGCGCTCATGATGACTACAGTGCGATCATGGCCAAGGCGCTGGCCGACCGCCTGGCAGAGGCCTTCGCCGAACGCATGCACGAACGCGTGCGGCGCGAGTTCTGGGGCTACGCATCGGATGAGGTGCTGGACAATGCCGCACTCATCCGCGAACAATACCGCGGCATCCGGCCAGCACCGGGTTATCCCGCCTGCCCCGATCACACGGAAAAACGCCTGCTGTTCAATCTACTGAATGCCGAGGCATGCACAGGAATCCATCTGACCGAAAGCTATGCGATGGTGCCCGCGGCGTCCGTCAGTGGGCTGTACATCGGCCACCCCGACAGTCGCTACTTCGGGGTCAGCAAGATCGAACGTGATCAGGTCGAGGACTACGCGCGGCGCAAAGGCATAAACCCGAAGGAGGCTGAACGTTGGCTTGCGCCAGTGCTCGGCTATGATCCACTCGCCGGCGACGACAAAGCGGCTTAACAGAAACCAGTGCCTGCGGCAAAACGTTCTTGCGCGCCGACGGGCGGCTAAATCTGCTGCGCGGGTACATAGAGTAAGAGCCCGTCGAGCTCATCAGTCACCGTAAGCTGACAGGTCAGCCGACTCGTCTGCTTCGGCTGCCATGCAAACTCCAACAGCCCGGCTTCCTCCTCCTGCATTGGCGGCAGTCTGTCATACCACGCGGGGTCCACATAACAGTGGCAAGTCGAACAAGAGCAGTTGCCGCCACACTCGGCCTTGATCCCCGGCACTTGATTAGCGGTCGCACCCTCCATGACGGTACAGCCGTTCTCGATTTCGACGGTCTGCTCGCTTCCGTCAGGCTGCACAAAGATAACGCGCGCCACGCCTCACGCCATCTCTTGCATCGGTATGGCAGTATCCGCGAGGCGCTCCGCCGGAATACGCGCATGCTCTCGCACCAGCTTCCTTCCGGCCATGTATTCTCTCGGATTATTCACTGCGTCGACGGCGATAACTGCCCCCTGCTTGAGGTAGAACAACGAGAAGGACTGCGCGTCCATACTTCCCCGCTGCACTATTTGATCATGGTCCTGAGTCAGCCCGACGATCTGTAACTTGAGGTCGTACTGATCGGACCAAAACCAGGGTACTTCGGCGTAGGGTTCACGTTTGCCTCGCAGATTAGCCGCCGCGATCTTTCCCTGCTCGACGGCATTTTGCACCGACTCCAGCCGTAACCTGCGTCCCAATAGCGGATTGGGGTGATTGGTGCAGTCACCGGCAGCAAAGATGGTCTCATCGCTAGTGTGGCAATACTCGTCCACGACGATACCATTGTCGCAACGTAGACCCGCGGCTTCCGCCAAAGCCACATTGGGTACGATACCTATGCCTATAATCACCAGATCTGCCTCTATCCGGGCATCGTCACAGACGACCGTGGCGACTTGATCACGACCTTCAAATCGCACGACCCGCGCATTGCAACGGATATCGACGCCGCGCGCGCGATGCAACTGTTCGAAAAAGCGAGACATAGCGGGCGCTGTCACCCGGTTCAGAACACGATCAGCAACTTCGAGCAGCGTGACGCGCATGCCCTGCTTAATGCCCACCGCGCTCACCTCCAAGCCGATATAGCCGCCGCCGATAACTACGAGACTCTTGCCGGCTTGCAGATAAGGCCGTATGCACTCCACGTCCGCGATGTTTCGCAGGTAGCAAACACCGGGCAGATTGTCCCCGGGCACCTTTAGGCGCCTGGGTGCGCTGCCGGTTGCCAACAGCAATTTGTCATAGCGGCGATAGGCACCATCAGCCAGTACGACCCGTCGCTCACGCGTTTGTAAGGCTGTCACCCGGGTCGAGAGCAATAACTCGATATTGTTGTCGCGGTAAAACTTTGCCGGTCGCAAGTAGACGCGCTCTAAGGGCAGTTCCCCGGCGAGAAATTTCTTCGACAGCGGCGGTCGTTGATACGGAATATGCGGCTCGTCGCCGATAATGACGAGGTCGCCGTCGAAGCCCTGCTGACGCAGACTTGCAGCAACTTGACCGGCACAGTGGCCGGCCCCGACGACGATAACGACCTCCGACATTGACCTAGCAGAACTGGTAAGCGCTACCACCTTTCGCCTGACAGCAAGTGCCACCACAAGCGAGATGCGATTATCCGCAACGCGCTCGGGGCCTGCAACAACTCGATCGCATCATCAAGAATTACGCGGCCATCGAGCACCTACTTCAGGCCAACAGCGAACGAAGCACAAGCCCGCACCCCAATAGGGTCAGCATCGCCAACAGGGCATGACGAAATCGCTCCTGCGCAATGCGTCCCCGCAGCAATTGGCCGACAGCCATGCCGATAAAAAGTGGAATAGTCGCTAAAGTCGAAGCGATAAGCTCGGTCCGTCCCATGATGTCAAAGGCACCGAGCGCGGCCAGTAAGGGGATAATGCCGATCAGGTAAAAAGTCGCAATCGTTCCCACGAACTCGTCCTTGTTGAGGTGTAAGGCCACCAAAAACATGATCAGAGGTGGACCGTATATCGTCGACAAGCCACCCATCAAACCGCCCAGCAGACCGGCCACAGGTCCAAGCCAACGCTCGGCGCGTGCTCTTATGCGCAGTTGCGGTTGCAGGTAGCTCGTCAGCGAGAACAAGACGACAACGACTCCCACGAGTACATACAGGACGCGCGCGTCTACCACCACCAGAATCCTGACACCGATCACCGTGCCGATACACATGCTGAGTAGCAGTGGCCAAAACCGCTGTAGCGCCCTGACGAAATGACCGCCACGGAACGCCTGCCAGATGTTGGACAGCAGGATGGGAATGGGCATCAACGAGACTGCCTGCGGTACCGGCATCGCGAGCGCAAGCAACGGTATGGAGATGACCGGCAAACCGATACCGATGACCCCTTTGACAACACCGGCCAGGGCAAGCACTAGGGCGCCCCAGACGATAGTAAGCACACTCAACTCCGACAAGCCTGGTGTCCCGTCATGCCGATTGCGTGTCGAGCAGCAGCTTGCCCAGCGTCTGTCGGCCCTCGATCCTCGCGTGTGCGTCGGCAACCCGTCGCAAGGGAAAGATTTGATCGATGGTGACCTTTAACTCCTTGCTCAGGTAGGCGGCAAACAGATCAGCCGCGCGCCCGTTGATCTCGCGGCTATCGCTCATGTAGTGCGCGAGATGTGGGCGCGTGAAGAAAACCGAGCCGGCCTCCGCCAGGTCGAGCGGCTTAATACTTTCGACCAGCCCCGAGCTACCGCCATAGTTGACGCAGACCCCGCGGCGCTTCAGCGAGCGCAGGCTTCGATCGATCGTCTCCAGGCCGACCGAGTCATACACCACATCCACGCCTACACCCCCTGTCGCCTGCATCACCGCCTCGCGAAAGTCCAACTCGCGGTAAAGGATCGGTTCGGCGCCCAGCTTGCGAACGATCTCGGCCTTCTCCGCGCTGCCAACGGTGGCGAGCACTCGGGCGCCGCGTAGTCGCGCCAACTGGATCAGCAACTGCCCGACGCCACCGGCACCTGCGTGCACCAAACAGCTGTGCCCCGTGCCAAGGGCGAAGAGTGAATGCGACAGATAATGCGCGGTGCAGCCCTGCAACATGAGGGTGGTCGCGACCTCGAGCGGTACGCCGGCGGGGACCTTAACGAGCTTCCAAGCGGGCACCGCCGCATACTCGGCATAGCTGCCGCGGCTGAGGCAATAGGCGACGCGGTCACCGACCTTTACGCTGTCCACGCCCGGGCCAATCGCTTCGATCGTGCCGCCGCCTTCCATGCCGAGCGTCATCGGCAAGGGCGCGCCATAGGTCGCAGAATGCCGGTAGTGGCCCTCGCGCATATAAACGTCGATGAAGTTGATGCCGGCATAAGCCAACTGCACCAGTGCCTCATCTTCGGCGGGGGTAGGTGGCGGCACCTCCCTCAGCGCCAACCGATCGCGGCCGCCATATTCAAGAACTTGGACTGCTTTCATGAGGCGTCAACGCGAAGTTTATTGTGGCAGGGATGCGATGGCCGCCGTCATCGCCGCTGCCACTTGCGTCGGCGTATCGATGACCGTCACCCCGGCGCCTTCGAGCGCCGCGCGCTTGGATGCATAGGAGCCTCGTGTGCCCATGACGATCGCGCCGGCATGACCCATGCGTTTGCCCGGCGGTGAGGCGCGGCCGGCAATGAAGGCGACGATCGGCTTACGCATACCGCGCGCATAGTCGGCTGCGTCTTCCTCGAGCACGCCGCCGATTTCGCCGACGATGACGACGGCCTCCGTACCCTCATGCCGGTCGAGCCGTTCGAGAGCATCGCGCGTGGTGGTGCCAAGAATGGGATCGCCCCCGATACCTATGAATGCGGACTCGCCGAAACCGGCGCGCACGAGATTCAAGCAGATCAGTGTCCCGAGGCTGCCGCTGCGCGAGATGACGCCGATCTTTCCCGCACGAAAGATACGCTCGTTGAAAGCAGGCATGAATCCGACAAAGCATTGCCCCGGTGTCACCACCCCGGCGGTGTTGGGGCCGATGACCTCAATGCCGCGCTCGCGCGCGGCCGCCAGAAAATACATGACGTCCTGCACGGGCACATGCTCGGTCAGCACGACAAGTTTCCTGACGCCGGCGTCGATGGCATCGAGCGCCGCATCGCGCACCCCGAGCGGGGGAATGAACAGCACCGATACCTCGAAGGCCGCTGCGTCCTTGGCTTCGTGCGCGCTAGCAAACACCGGCACACCGCAGTGGGTACTACCGGCCTTCTTCGGATTGACGCCGCCAATGACTTTCGTGCCATAGGCCTGCATGCGCTCGGTCCAGAATGTGCCCTGTCGCCCGGTGATTCCCTGGACAAGCACGCGCTCCTCGCCGCGTACGATCATCGTGCGGCCTCCACCGCCGCCTTGACGGCGTCATCCATCAGATCGAACGGCTCCATGCGCAAACGATCGCGTAACATCTGCACTGCTTCGTCTTCCCCCGTGCCATGCACCGAGAAGAATACGGGAATCCTCGGCTTGAGTTCCTGCCACGCGCCAAGCACGCCTTCCATCATGACGTCGGTGCGTGCAAACGCACCGCAGAAATTGATCACCAGGCTCTTTACGTTTGGATTGTCCAACACCAGCTCCAGCGCTGGCTTGGCCAACGTGTAGGCCTCGCCGCCGATCTCCAGGAAATTGGCCGGCTGTCCGCCATAGTGGCGCACCGCATCCATGGTCGTCATCGTCAGGCCGGCGCCGTTGGCAAGCACACCGACATTGCCATCGAGCTCGATATAGCGCAGGTTTAGCTCGCGGCCGCGGCGTTCGGCATCGGTCAGGCGCTCAGGGACCCCGCGCTTCGCCAACGTCGCCTGCCGGGCGATGGCTGAATCGTCGAGCACGAACTTGCAATCGAGCGCCACAAGCTCGCCGCCTGCCGTCAAGGCCAGCGGGTTGATCTCGACCAGCTCGGCGTCGTGCTTGCGGTAAACCTGGTACAAGCGTGTCAGCACATCACTGACCTTAGGCTCGGCGCCCGCGAGCGCCATGCCCGCGAGCAGTTTGTCAGCGGCACTGTGATCAAATCCCGCGCGTATATCAATCGCGTGGCTGCGCACGGCATCGGCGTTGGTCGCCGCGGCCTCCTCGATATCCATGCCGCCGAGCGTGGAGAACAGTAGCAGCGGTCCCTTTGACACGGTGTCGTTCAACACCGCAGCGTAGAGCTCTTGCCTGATATCCGCACGCTGCTCGATCAGCACACGCTCGACCCGGTAACCGGCGATCTCCATGCCGAGGATCGCGCGCGCCGCGCCGGCGGCTTGCTCCGCGGTGTCGACGGCACGCACGCCACCGGCCTTGCCGCGTTTCCCGGTCGGTACCTGCGCCTTGACGACAGCCGCACCGAGCTCCGCGGCAACGCGCGCGGCTTCTTCCGGCGTCGTGGCTGCGGCGCCTTTGGGTACAGGAATGCCGGCTTCGGCCAGTAGCGGCTTGGCCGCATATTCTTCGAAGTTCATGGCCAGTGCGTGCGTGGACGCCTATTTTCCGTACTTCTCCCAGTGCGGCCCGAAGAGTTGCTCTTCCGTTGGCCGGTCCTCGGGGATCGTCGTTACCAAATGAGTAATGTTGATGAAATGCCGGTAATTAAGATTCTCGCTGATGCTGTTGCCGCCCCAGGTACCGCAACCCATGCTCAAGGTGAAATTGAGGCCGTTATCGAAGCCACCGCCGTTGCCGAAGGTGTGTGCCTGATTGACCAGCACGCGCACCACATCGAGTTCTACGGCCAGGCGGCGGGCATGCTCGAGGTCGTTGGTGTGAATACCGCACGAATGGCCGCGGCCGACGTAATTCAAGACATCGCGTGTCCGCGTCACCGCCGCATCAAAATCCAAGGCACGATAAATCGTCAACACCAGTGATAATTTCTCGTCAGAGAAGGGATACTCCGGACCGACACCATCATCTTCGACCATGAAAAACTTGGCCTCGGCAGCGCGCTCGCCGAGATCCACTTCGCGGGCAAAGACGTCCGCATCCTTGGCGATGAGCTTGCGATTCAATTTGCCGTCCACCCATAAGGCGCTCTGAATCCTTTGCTTCTCCTCGGCGCTCGCCCGATAGCCGCCCACCGCTTCAAGCGCCGTCATTGCCGGCTCATAGACTGCGTCGACGATCACCACCGAGTTTTCCGACGAGCACGAGGTGGAATTGTCAAAGATCTTGGAGGCGCAGATCTTACGCGCCGCATCGTCGAGGTCAGCGCTCTCATCGATAATCACCGGCACGTTGCCGGTGCCGACACCGATCGCCGGGGTGCCGCTGCTGTACGCGCTGCGCACATTATTTTGCGATCCGGTGGCGACGACGAGATCACAGGCGAGCATCAGCGCCTGCGTTAACGCCTTGTTCACCGGCGCCGGCAACACCTGCACGAGATCGGCCGGCAGCCCGATCTTCTCCAGCTCCTTGCGCATCAACTCGACCGCCCGCGCCGTCGTCGTCCAGCCTGCCGGCGAGGGCGCAATAATAATGGCATTGCGCCCCTTGACCGCCATCATCGTCTTATTGACGGGCGTGGCCGCCGGGTTGGTCGAAGGTGTAATTGCGCCTACGACGCCCACGGGCTTGGCGTATTTAACTATACCGCGCGCAGGGTCTTCCTCGATGACGCCGACCGTTTTCACCCGCAACAGGTCGCGCAGCGTGCCGAAGGTCTTGCGCTGATTCTTCGTGATCTTATCGGCGACATTGCCGAGACCGGTGTCGCGCACGCCAGCCTCGGCCAGCTCGCGCGCATGCTCCGGCTTGTACAACGACCAGGCGAGCGCGTGCACGGCTTCGTTGACACGCGCTGGGCTGGCATCGGCGAAAGCGGCCATGGCCGCACGCGCACGCGCCATGAGCGTTCGCACCGCCTCGGCTTCCGTCGAGTTCGCGGCCTTTGCCGCTGCTGCCGTCGATGGTTTAGGCATGGATCCGTTCCTCGGTATTCGGGTTCACGTCTGTGTCGTATCGGCTTGCTGCAGCAGCCGACAAAAGGTATCCGGGTCGACATTGCCGCCGGAACAGATGATGGCCACCGTCTTTCCGCGGCAGTCGTAGCGGCCGCTCAGCGCGGCAGCGAGCGCCACGGCGCCACCGGGCTCGACCACGAGCTTAAGGTAGCGGAAGGCCGCCGCCATCGCGCCCGCCGTCTCGGCATCGCTCACCACCAGGCCACCGGCAAGTAACTGTGAGTTTATCCTAAAGGGCAGCTCCCCGGGGGTGGGCACCAGCAGCGCGTCGCAAATGGAACGCGCGTCGGGGCGGTTGCGCAGGCGCTCACCGGCCGCCAATGAACGCGCGGTGTCCTCGAAGCCTTCCGGCTCGACCGCGTACACCTCGGCCTGCGGACACCGCTGCGCCAACGCGATCGCACAACCGGAGATCAAGCCGCCGCCCCCGCACGGGATAAGCACCGCATCGAGCTTGGCGCCTCGTTCGTTCGCCTGCTCTGCCAGCTCCAAGGCCGCCGTGCCTTGCCCCGCGACCACATAGGGATCCTCGAATGTGCGATCGACGATAGCGCCCCGCTCCTGTGCGATCTCCGCTGCGATCGCCTCGCGGTTTTCCCGGTAACGGTCGTACAGCCGCACCTCGGCACCGTAGGCGCGGGTATTCTCCAGCTTGATCGCCGGCGCATCCTGCGGCATGACAATCACCGCCGGCATGCCGAGTATCTGCGCAGCGGCAGCCACGCCTTGCGCGTGATTGCCTGAGGAACAGGCGACGATACCGCGGCGGCGCGCCTGCGCTTGGAGGCGCGACAGACTGTTGTAGGCCCCGCGGAATTTGAACGCGCCGGTCCGCTGCAGCACCTCGGCCTTGATCAGCAGCCGCCCGCCGACGATACCATTGAGTGCCGGCGATTCCAGCAGCGGCGTGCGCACGGCCTCGTTTTTGAGGCGCGCGGCCGCGTCCACCACATCCGCAAAGCTCGGTATCGGCATCGCGCCGTCGTCACTATTCTTATTCATCGCGCTCGATCAAGGTGCCGGGTCGAGGCTTTCTAACATTATTTCAGCAGGAAACACAATGACATCCTGTTTGCGGCGCCTGGGGCCGAAAACAAGGTAAAATCGTTGCCGCAAGCGCCCGCAGCTGAGTGCCGACGATTGGTGGAGTGCACGAATGACCGTCATCAGCAAGCAAGACCTTGTCGATAGCATCGCCGACAGCCTTCAGTACATCTCGTACTATCACCCTGTAGATTTCATCCGCGCGATGGCGAGCGCTTATGCGCGCGAGGAGTCGCCGGCAGCCAAAGATGCCATGGCGCAAATTCTAATGAACTCACGCATGGCCGCCGAGGGTCGCCGGCCGATGTGCCAGGATACCGGCATCGTTGTCGTGTTCCTCAAGGTCGGCATGAATGTGCGCTGGGATACCGATCAGTCGATCGCCGACATGGTCAACGAGGGTGTGCGGCGCGCCTACACGGACAAGGAAAATCCCTTGCGTGCCTCGGTCGTCATCGAACCGGCGGGCAACCGCCGCAATACCCGCGACAACACGCCGGCCGTCATTCATACCGAGCTCGTGCCCGGCGACAAGCTCGAGGTCACCGTGGCCGCCAAGGGCGGCGGGTCCGAGGCCAAATCGAGATTCGCCATGCTCAATCCGAGTGACGACATCGTCGATTGGGTGCTGAAAACGGTACCGACCATGGGTGCAGGCTGGTGTCCGCCAGGCATACTCGGCATCGGTCTCGGCGGTAGCGCCGAAAAGGCGATGGTGTTGGCCAAGGAAGCGCTCATGGAGCCGATCGATATGCACGAGCTGCTGGCGCGGGGAGCAGCCAACCGGGTAGAGGAGTTGCGGCTGGAGATCTATGACAAGGTCAATGCGCTCGGCATCGGCGCCCAGGGTCTCGGCGGCCTCGCCACCGTGCTCGACGTCAAGATCCGCGACTATCCGACCCACGCCGTCTCTCTGCCAATCGCATTGATACCGAACTGCGCGGCGACGCGACATGTGCACTTTGTGCTGGACGGCAGCGGGCCGGCGCGCCTCCAGCCGCCGAGCCTCGAGGACTGGCCGCAGGTGACGTGGGCGGCCGGTCAAACCGCGCGGCGCGTTGATCTCGACACCATTACAGCGGCCCAGGTGCAGACGTGGAAACCGGGCGAAACCTTATTATTGAGCGGCAAGCTGCTGACCGGCCGTGATGCCGCCCACAAACGCATCGCCGATTTGTTCGCCCGCGGCGAGCCGTTGCCGCCTGAGGTCGATTTTCGCAATCGCTTCATCTACTACGTCGGACCGGTCGACGCGGTGCGCGGCGAGGCGGTCGGGCCGGCGGGCCCGACCACGTCCACGCGCATGGACAAGTTCACCGATATGATGCTCTCCAAAGCCGGCTTGCTCGGCATGGTCGGCAAGGCCGAGCGCGGACCGCAGGCCATCGAGTCGATCAAGAAGCACAAGGCGGTGTACTTGATCGCCATCGGCGGTGCCGCCTATCTGGTCTCGAAGGCCATACGCGCGAGCCGCCTGTTGGCGTTCGAAGACCTCGGCATGGAAGCGATCTATGAGTTCGAGGTCAAAGACATGCCGGTCACCGTGGCCGTCGACAGTCGCGGTCAATCCGTCCATAACAGCGGGCCTGCAGAATGGCGGGCCAAGATCGGCAAGATTCCGGTTGCCATCGCCTGAGCGCGCTGCCCGTTAACGCCGGGTGGAACACCGCCG
>CAYGAS010000008.1:0-2916 GCA_964347935.1 uncultured Nitrospiraceae bacterium
CTTATCGTCGGTATTGTTTGCGGTGTTTTCATCCACCGTAACCTCGTGGAACGGCGACAGCGGATGGAGGAACTTGAAACCGCACGACAAAGAGCGGAGAGCCTGACGCTCAAGTTGGGGGAGGCGGCGGCGCGTACAGAGGCGATCATCAACAATGTGGTCGATGGCATTATCACCGTGGATCAATCGGGCATTATCGAATCCTTCAATCCGACTGCGGAGCGTGTATTCGGCTATTCGGCAGCGGAGGTCATCGGCAAAGAATTCACCCTGCTGTTGGATCAAAACAGCCACCATGAGTACATCGACTATCTCGAACGTCATCGTAAGGGAGAGATACAGTCCGGCGCACGGCAGCAATATGAAGAGTTTGGAAAGCGCAAGGACGGGACGACGTTTCCGGCGGAGCTCGTCTCGAGCGAGCTCGTCATTGGCCAGCGCCGGTTGCTCGTGCACCTGGCACGCGATATCAGTGAGCGCAAACGTGCAGAGGCACGCTTGCGTTTGGCCGCTAGCGTATTCGAGAACACGACCGAAGGCATCATGATCACCGATCAGAATGGGGCGATCCAATCCGTCAACCCAGCCTTCACGGCCATCACGGGCTATCGCCCCGACGAGGTGATCGGCGAGAACCCGCGCATTCTGCAATCGGGAAAGCAGCGTAAAGAGTTTTACGAAAAGATGTGGGCGTCGATCGTGGGCACCGGTCACTGGCAAGGCGAGATCTACAACCGGCGCAAGAACAAAGAGATTTACCCGCAGTGGCTCAACATCAGCGCCATCAAGGATCAGCGTGGCCGCACGACGAACTACGTCGGCGTGACCTGGGATATCAGCGAGCTCAAGGCATCGCAGAAAATGAAAGATGAATTCATTGCCACAGTGAGCCACGAGCTGCGCACACCTCTGAGCTCCATTCATGGCTCGTTGGGTCTGATCGCCGCAGGCGCCGCGGGTCGGATTTCCGCACAAGCCAAAAACCTGGCCCAGATCGCGTATAACAACAGCGAGCGGCTGGTTCGCCTGATCAACGACATTCTCGACCTCGGGAAGATGGAGGCGGACAGGATGCAATTCCATCTGCGGCCGCTCGACATCAGCTCGCTGGTCACGCAAGCGGTCGAGAGCGATCAGGCTTTTGCGACACAGCACGACGTCGAGCTTGTGATCGAGCGGGTCTTACCCGGCGCCCTGGTCGTTGGCGACAGTGATCGCTTGCTTCAGGTGCTGACTAACCTCTTGTCGAACGCGATCAAATACTCCCCGCCCGAGAGTCAGGTTAGGGTGTCCGTATCGCGTGACGCGGAAATGGTTCGCGTTGCCGTGACGGACCGAGGACCTGGCATACCGGAGACGTTTCGCGACAAGGTGTTCAGGAAATTTGCACAGGCCGACGCCTCGGATGCGCGTGAGAAAGGAGGCACGGGCCTCGGCTTGAGCATATGCAAACTCATCATCGACCGGCTGGGTGGACATATCGGTTTCCGCTCCGACCCTGATGTAGCAACTACGTTCTACTTTGAGCTGCCGGAACTGTCTGAAGAGGCAAGGCAGTCGGAAAGACCGGCAGAGCGGGCTGCCCATCACACGGATGATCGAATACCGTAACGCGTAGTCAGGTGAGCTGATGAACTCAGAGTTAAATCAGCAACTCGCCCGTATTCTCTATGTCGAGGACGAGCCCGACATCCGCGAAATAGTCAGGCTGTCGCTGGAGAACGTCGGCAAGTTCAAGGTGGCGGTATGCGATTCAGGCAAAGCCGCCATCGAAGTGGCGCCCTCATTCAAACCCGACCTGGTGCTGCTGGATATCATGATGCCGGATATGGACGGGACGCGTACCTTGCAGGCGCTGCGCGCGTTGCCGCAAACGGCACGGACACCCGTGATATTCTTTACCGCTAAAGTGCAACCGGGTGATCTTGAGCAGTACAGACAATTGGGGGCGCTGGATGTGATCTTTAAGCCGTTCGACCCCATGCGCCTGCCGGCGGACATCAAGCGTATATGGGCTCGACATTTTGAACGATCCGATTAAGCTTGTGCAGCAAGAGTTCGCGCGGTTGTCCAAGGGTTACGCGCGTGAGCTACCCAAACGCGTACTCGACATGGAGACCGCGCTGCAAGAGTTCCTGGCGGCACCCATTGCAGGCGAGACAATGGACAAGCTCAGGCGCCAGGTGCATCAATTGAAGGGCTCGGGCGCTACGTTCGGCTTCGGCGACATCACGCGCGTGGCGCGCACCTTCGAGGCCCTGCTGGATGCGCTAGCGCGGCAGGCGGCACCACCCAGCCCCGAGCAGCGGGCGCAACTGAGCCGGCTGACGACCGAGCTGCGTACCTTGGCCGAGCGAGCGCGACGCAGCGCCTAGGATCCATCATGTACGTCTTGCTCGTCGAAGACGACCCGCAAATCCTGGAACTGCTGAAGACTTATTTCGAAGCCAAAGGCTACCGGGTAAGCACGGCAACTGACGGTGTGGAGGCGCTGGAGCGTTTTCGCGCGTTGGCGCCGGACCTGATACTGCTCGACATTGGTCTGCCGCGCCTGGACGGGTGGGGCGTGCTCGAGGCGCTGCGTTCCACGAACGACACGGTACCAGTGATCGTGTTGACCGCCCGCGATGACAGCGAGGACGTGGTCAAGGGCCTGTCGCTCGGCGCCGACGACTATTTGCGCAAGCCGTTCCAAGTCCGCGAGCTTGACGCCCGTATTCAGGCCATCCTTCGCCGCATTGAGAAGGGGACACCGACCGACATTCTGCAGGCCGGCGTCATCGTGCTTGACGATCGCACCAAACAGGTGACGGTTGCGGGTGAAGCGGTTGCGCTGTCCCCCAAGGAGTACGAGTTACTCAAGCTGCTGGCGAGCGATCCCGGGCGCGTGTTCTCCAATGAGGAGATCATCGTGCG
>CAYGAS010000009.1:0-13601 GCA_964347935.1 uncultured Nitrospiraceae bacterium
CTCATCGTCCGCGGCAATAACGAGAAATACTCGGTGCACCTTCGCACCCCTGACAATGTGCGCCCTTGGCAGTCTTACCGGGCTCATTTCATCGCAGCCGCGGAATGGAAGACGGTCGATCTACCCTTTGCGGTCTTTATTCCTCATCGGCTCGACGTGCCCCTGGATGTCACGCGGCTTCGGCGTATCGGCCTGGTTGCCATCGGACGTGCCTTCCGTGCCGACCTTGCCGTCTCTGAGCTCCGCTTCTATCGCGCGTCCTAGTTGAGCCACCAAAGCGAGGCGTTGAGTACGGTCGCAAACGCCACCCAAAGGACGTACGGCACGAAAAGCGCCCCCGCCCATCGGTCGATGCGCCAGAACACCGCGGTGTTGGCGATGATGGCGAGCAGCAAGATGACAATTTCGATCAGCGCGAACCCTATTTGCTGTAGGCCGAAGAAGATAAACGACCACGCAAGGTTCAACGTGAGCTGCACGGCGAAGATGGTGAGTGCGTTGCGATTGCTGCCGAGTCCTGTCTGGCGCCAGATACGCCAGGCCGCGACCGCCATCAGGATGTAAAGCGTGGTCCAAACCGGCGCGAAGATCCAGTTAGGTGGATTGAACGGCGGTTTGTGCAGCCCTAGGTACCACGTGCCCACACTCGTCGCCGTGACGGCGCCGCCGATGGCCGAGACGATCAAACACAAGACGAGGAAAGCCACAAGGCCAAGGACATCTCGGCTTGGCTTGAGATACCTTAAGGTTGGTTGCCGCATGTGCTGCTCAATCCGTTTCGATGCTACCGACGACCGAGATCTCGCCGCTCTTGGATCGGCGAATGATCACCATTTCCCCCGAGGCGGCAGAGCTGTTGGTCAAGGCCGTGATATTCACTTGATGCGTCACCAGCACGAGCGGTGCGTCGAGGTCTTGGCGGGCTAGCCACTCTTTGAGGGCTTGCGTTTGCGGACCGCGATTTTCGTAGCGCTCAAAGAAGGAGTTGAGAACAGCTAATTCCTCGACCGGTCCGAGCTCCAACAGTCTTGCGGTCTCGAGGCAGCGGCACCATTGGCTTGAGTACACCCGTGTCTTGTGGATGCCGTTTGCCCGCAAGCGTGCACCGATGCGTGCCGCCTGATTGCGTCCCTCCTCGGAAAGGTTCCTTTGCGTGCTGCAGTCCCGCAGCGCGAACTCTGGCGGATCGCCTGTGCCAGGCGCCAGGGCATGGCGCAGCAGAGCGACGTGTCCACCCGAACGCAACGCGGTCCAAAGCGCCGCATTCTCTGCTGCTGAAACCCCTGCTGCCGTGCACAGCAGGCCCAACGCCAAGACGAACGTGGCGACGATCGGCCTTGATAAACGACCGCATCGCTGATTTTCGGTGCGCGGTTTCTCGTTGTCGATCCGACTGCACATCGAATGGTGCGCCTTTTGCATCTCAATACTCTACCAGCCGCGGGTGCCGGGCGCGCCTTTGAAGGGGCCGACGATCCGGGCGGTGATCCAGCCGCCATAGAAATCGCCGGCTTGTGCCTGCACCTGTTCGTCTCCAACCCAGCAGCTCTCGACGCGCGAGGCGTAAAACGCAAAATAATCCTTTATCGCTGTAAACGCACCGGTCGGATCGGGATAGCTCCAGGCTGCTTTCTCTGAGCGCGCACCTTTCACGTCGACGGTCCAGTACCGGGCTACGCCCTTGAACTCGCAAAAGGAACGTCCGGCTGCCGGCACCAGAAATTCCTGCCGGACGTCGCTCGGCGGAAAGTAATAGACGGGCGGGTGGCTGGTCTCCAACACTCGATAGCCCTGTGTAGTCTCGGCGATCGTTTCGCCGGCAAAGGTGACACGCAGTGTATCGCTCACTCTCTCCAGGTGTGGCGGTCGTGGGTAGTCCCAAACCGACTCCTGGCCGGGGCCGGGCGGAATTCGCTCGGGTCTAAAAAACATGATCGCGCGCCTCACATCTGGTGAACGAGTAAAAGTGTTGGTAAGCATTTCGCAAGATGTCTGCTCATACCAGTGTCACGCCGGGGGGTCAAGTCTGCAGGGGGGCGCGAAGTGCGTATCGAGATACTAGTGGTATGGTAAGCGAGAGGCAGGCACTTTATTATTCGAGCACGCATGTCCCTAATTCCCTACGAGATATACGCAATCAAGTACGGCGAGCGCGTCGGCACCCGCGGCGGCATGTTGGTCTATGGCGATCCCCACGAGGCGCCGATGGCGATGGACTACTATGTGTGGGCCATTCGCAGTGCCGAGCGCACGATCGTGATAGATGTGGGATACGGGCGCGAGGAGGGCGAGCGTCGCGGCCGTACCTTTTTGCGTTCGCCAGCGGACGGCTTGAAGCGCATAGGCATCGATGTGTCGAAGGTCAAAGACGTGATTATCACGCACATGCACTATGACCATGCCGGCAACCTGGCTCTCTTTCCGAATGCGCGCTTTCACATCCAGGACGAGGAGCTTGCTTACGTCACCGGACGGGCTATGACGCACGAGGTGCTGCGTTCCTCGTTTGCGCTGGATGACGTGCTCGAAATGGTACGACTGGTCTACGGTGAGCGCGTGGTGTTTCACGCCGGCAAAGACGAGATCGCACCCGGCGTAACCGTCCACGCTATCCCCGGCCATACGCGAGGGCTGCAATCGGTGCGGGTCCACAGCGATCGCGGCTGGGTGATCCTCGCCTCCGACGCCGCCCATTACTACGAAAACGTGGAGCAGGAGACGCCGTTCGTGACGCTGGAGAACATGTTTCTCATGCTCGAGGGCTATCGCAAGCTTCGAGCGCTGGCCCCTACCGACGCACACATCGTGCCGGGCCACGACCCGGCGGTGCTCAAACGCTATCCGCCGCCATCGCCGGAGCTGGAAGGCATCGTTGCAAGACTCGATGTGCCACCCACGACCTGACTACGAGTCCGAAAACCGTGGTAGCAGGAATGATTACCGAGGGCAGAGTATTCCTTGATTTGCGTCAAAGCCCTCCGGAACCGGAACACCAGAATGCGAACAAAGGTGACGCGCAGTATATCGCACACTCTCTTCAGCCTGAGAACGCCTGGGTATGCACGACTGCTGCTAAGGTTCGGCGCTACTTGGGGTGCCGGCTCGACGACAGGTCGGTGTGGCTCACGCCCTTGAACCAAACCGTGACGTCAGTCAACAAAGTCATAAACAGGTTCTGAGCGAACGTCCTGCGCTGCGATCGGGTTTTGAAAACCCACAAAATAGCGTGCTTTTCCTTTTTCTCTCTTGATCGGCCGGATACGAAGGCGGTTCCAGAATTTGCTGCCGTCTTTTCGGTAGTTCAGGATATCGACCGTGATCTCCCGTTCTGTGGCGATGGCATCGCGAATCGCCTGGACCGTTTTTGGATCAGTCTCTGGGCCCTGAAGAAAGCGACAGTTGCGGCCAATGACCTCGGACTCATCGTACCCGGTGTGCTTTTCGAACTGGTCACTCATAAAAATAATGGGCATATCAGGGTAAGACGCATCACTGATTACTAGACAGCGTTTGCGCTCTTCTTCCGTCAAGAGGGCAGCGGCATCAAAGTCGCCCTTTCCAGTCAAGAAACGAACCTGTTGGTCGGTGAATTTCATGATATCAATCTTGCATGCGTGGCAAATAAAAATTTGGAGTCAATGTCGAGCACACAACCGGATGTGAAGCTCTCAAGTCCAATGCTGGGCCGATGAAACAAAGCCGCGCGTCGGGACGGCGATATAGTAAATGAACCTATCCGCGGATGCATCCAGACATGCGTTGACGCGCTGCGTCATATCGTGCTGCAAAAGGTCTCGATCGCGACTGGCTGGTGTCTTTGACTCGAGCTGTTTGGGCAAGCGGGTGGCGCATGACGGAGTGATGCTGTCAATTCTTCGCTTTCGTCACCGGGAATGCTTGCGCAGTTTAGCCGGTCATGACGACGCGCAGGTTTCGGCCACGCGCTTTGTCTGGCTCGGCAGCGACCGCGACGCTAAGGTTTTTACGTATTTGCTAAAAAATCGACGATAAGCCGTAGCGTTTCGGCAGGCTTTTCCTCCTGTGGGATGTGTCCACTTTCCGCAATCACGGCAAAGGTGGTTTCAGGAATATCGCGGCTCATGCGCAAGCCGATACTGAGTGGCACCATTTGATCATTGGCCCCCCAGATGATCAGCGTGGGCACGGTGAGGTGCACATAGCTTTTTGTCAAAAGATGCAGATCAGACGGAATAATTTGCCTGGCTGTCTGCAGTAAGGCATGCTTTGCACCCGGCGCGCGCAAGGGTTGGCTGTAGGCTTCGATCGCATCGGCGGGAATCTTTTGGTCATCGTAGTAGCCGATCTTCAACATCGAACGCACCTGTTGTTTCTTCGGGATCAGCGAAACCAAGGCGGATCCGAGCAGGGGTGTAGTGAGAATTTTAATCGGCCGCGGCAGTGCCTGCGGATAGCCGATGCTGCCGATCAACACCAGGCGGCGCAGGCGACCGGGTGAGTGCCGGTGGAGGTAAAGGCTGGTGACCAGCGCAACACCACCGCCGTAAGAATTCCCCACGAGCGTCAGATCACGCAAATCGTGCTTGGCAATGAATTGGTAGACGAGCCGGGCCTGATCGTACAACGAATACTCCTTATCTTTGGGCTTAGGGGAATCACCGAAGCCCTTGAGATCGAGCAATATAACGTTGGCCGACACCGAAAGCGGTGTCACCAAGTGGCGCCACGTGTAACGGCTGGACCCGAGGCCGTGAATGAAAAGCATGGGTGGCCCTGATCCGTAGCGTTCATGGTACAGAGACACACCGGCGTCGACGTCCACGCGGCGGCTGAATTCGGCCCAGTCCGGGGTATTGGCATCGAGGCGGGCACAGGCGCCGGTCAGTCCCACAAGCGCGAGAACGATGGCAAACTCGAGGCGTTGTCGAATCGTAGTTAACCGTGGCGTTTGGGCGATGCCTGATAACATGCTACCGGGCTATCCTTCGTTGGATCGCTGCGAGGGTGCAATGATAGTTGAATCACGGGTCGCGCAAACCCTAGCGGCATTAAGGATTCAAACTTCGCGATCAAGCACGAGACCGAACGGCCCTCGATGCGAACGATACGGGCACGGGCACCGTAGCGGGCCTCACCCAAACTGACAATCAGCATCACGATTCACCTCCTGTATGCTACTGTACTGCCCGTATGGTCTCTGCACTCAATCCGCTGGCCGCAGTGGACGGGGCGTTATACGCGGGGTGGCCGGAGCATGCGCATAGCAGCCCGTCTGCTTGACCGAGATCAACGACTGATCGGCGAAGATATGCTGGTCTAGACCCCTTTCTACAACAATCGCGCAGCATGGAGATGGAGTCATGGTGTTTCTACAGTGGAGTCCTGACCTGAGCGTGGGCATCGATTTCATGGATGACGACCACCGAAGGCTTATGGAATTGTTGAGCGAGCTCGATGATCTAGTGGAGTCGGGTCCAGTCCGGCCTGCTGTGATAGACAAGCTCGATGAAATTATCGATTTTGCTGAGCAGCACTTCCGGCTCGAGGAAAGGCTGATGGAGGAGAGCGACTACGAAGAGTTTGAACAGCATAGGCAGTTGCATGAGGTGTTGTTACAAGATATTTCGGGGCTTCGGCAATACCTGACTACCGGAGAGAAAGCGGCCGGACCCAAAATTATGGAGTTCTTGAAAAATTGGCTCATGCATCACATCGCCGAGTCTGATAAGGAATTAGGGGGTTTCCTGGAGCGGAAACTCGGAAGAGGTAAAGAACTCCAGTAAAGGCAGCCTCAAGGCAGACGGCGAATTAGCCTACGCGTCAGCGTGAGCCGAGAGTCAGAGAATCTTGGTCACGATCTTCATGAGCGGCCCGTCGGGATGATGTTGGACCACAAAACCTAACTTGCGCATTAAGCCCAACATCTTTGTGTTGTTGCTTAGCACTTCACCCTTCATCGTTTTCAATCCACGCTTCTTGGCGTGATTAATCAGAGCGCGCATGAGGCGGGTACCGATGCCGCGACGGTGCCAGTGATCATCGATCACAATGGCAAACTCACAGGTTTCGCCGTCCGGCCCAGTGATGTAGCGTCCGACGCCGATTTCCACCTGGCGACCTTCTTCTTCGTATACGGCGATCAATGCCATCTCCCGGTCATAATCAATCTGCGTAAAGCGCACCAGCATCTCACGTGTAAGTGCTTTGATGTTCTGCAGGAAGCGAAAGTACCTGGACTCGGCGGGAAGGTTGCGAACGAACTCATGCTCGATCTCGGCGTCTTCCGGACGAATCGGCCGCAGCATAATGTCGGTGCCGTCGGCCAGCTGCCAGCGCTCGGTCATGTGCGCGGGATAGGGATGGATCGCCATATGCCCGTAGGGGTCTAATGGGGGCGTGTGCACATCAACCGTAATGCGGACATCGATGGCAATGAGGCCACGGTCGGTCGCGACGAGCGGATCGATCTCGAGACTTACGATCTCAGGCAGCTCGCACGCCATTTCGGATACGCGCTGGAGCACGTCCTTGAGCGCGTTGCGGCTTATGGGCGGCAGGTTACGAAATGCACCGAGCAGCGGCTCTATCCGCGCCCGATTGATGAGGTGTTCGATGATGAAGTCATTGAGCGGCGGCAGTGCCACCGTGCGGGTTTTTCGCAGCTCTACAACCGCGCCGCCGGCACCGAACGTGATCACCGGACCGAATACGGGATCGCGACCGATTCCCACAACTAGCTCTCGTTCGCGAGGCGCGTGGTACATGCGCTCTACGGTCACGCCCACCACGCTCGCATCGGGTCGCTCGCGTTTTGCGCGCGTCACCAGCTCGTTGAACGTGCGGCGTACCGAATGGGCATCGTCGACGTCGAGCCGCACTCCATCGACGTCCGACTTGTGGCGGATATCCGGCGAGCTGATCTTCATGGCAACTGGAAATCCGAGCGCCTCCGCTGTCACCAGGGCCTCGTTGGCCGTGTGCGCTTGCATAGCCTCGACGACAGGTATACGGAAAGCGGACAACACGGCACTCGCCTCGACTGTTGTCAGCGCGCTTCGGCTTTCGGCCAAAGCGCCTTCTATGATCATTCGAGTGCCTTCGATATCGGGTGTTGATGTGTCTGCAAGCGGCGCCGCAACCTGCAACAGCAGATGCTGGTTACGTTCGTAGCTGACAAGCAGCGCGAAGGCGGTGGCCGCAGATTCCGGCGAGCTGAATTGGGCGATTCCTGCATCCGCTAGCCGACGACGGGCCTCGGTTACTCCCGTTTCCCCCATCCAGCAGGCCAGCACCGGCTTTTCACCGCTGCGCGCCACCTCGATAACGGCCTGCGCTGCGGCGGTGGCGTCGATCATCAAGGGTGCCAGCATCACGAGCACCCCATCCACATTGGGGTCGGCGAGGCAGGCCGCGAGCGCTTCGCGATAGCGTGCAGGCGCGGCGTCACCGAGCAGATTAACCGGGTTCGCCTCTGACCACGGCGGCGGCAAGACTTCGCACAAGCGTGCGCGCGTCGTTTCACTCAAGGCGGCGATCTGCAAACCAAGCTCCATCGCACGGTCGGCCGCCGTCACGCCGAGGCCGCCACCGTTCGTGATAATTGCCAATCGATTTCCGCGAGCCCGCTGATTTGTCGAAAACAGCTGTGCCGCCGCGAAGAGCTCGACGATCGTCATGGCACGCACTGCGCCCGCACGCATGAGGGCGGCATCAAATACATCGTCTGTGCCGACGACGGCGCCGGTGTGCGCGCGTGCGGCCTTTGAGCCTTCAGCATGCCGTCCGGCTTTCATGACGATTACCGGTTTCACACGCGCGGCTGCACGCAGGCCGCTGACAAAGCGGCGGGCGTTACGTATACCCTCCACGTAGAGCAGGATGGCACGCGTGTGCGGGTCAATGGCGAGATAATCGAGCACGTCACCGAAGTCGACGTCGGCGGCGTCGCCCAGCGAGATCATCGCGGAGTAACCTATACATCGCGCACCAGACCAATCGAGGATGGCGCTGCAGAGCGCGCCCGATTGCGATACGAGCGCGAGCTGGCCCGGCCTGACCGCGGTACCGGCAAAGGTGGCGTTCAAGCCAATGCGCGGACGCATCACGCCAAGGCAATTGGGGCCCAGCATTCGCATGCCGTGTTCGCGTGCGATCTGAACGGCCTCTTCCTGAAGCCGTTTGCCCTCTTCCCCGGTTTCGCCAAAGCCGACTGAAAGAATTATGGCCCCCTTGACGCCGATCTCACCGCACGACTTGAGGATCGACAGAACGGTGCGTGCCGGCGTGACGATGACGGCAAGCTCCGCGGACTTGCCGACCGCCTCGAGCGAAGGGTAACAAGGCTTGCCCAAAAGTTGCTCGTACTTGGGGTTGATGGCGTAGAGATCACCCGCAAACCCGCTCTCTAGCAGATTAGCGTAGACCTTGAAGCCAACAGACCCGGGCCTTTGGCTGGCTCCGAAGACAGCGATGCTGCCGGGCGCGAAAAATGGGTCGAGGTCTCTATCACCCATGAGTGATCTCTTGTCGTCTGTGATGGCCTAATTACATGTCGGTCAACGAGATTTTCAGCACCGACGCGAGACGTGGTGGCCGCAGGCGGGAAGACAGAGCATCGCGAGAAAGAGGCCAGAGATCACTGTCGAGCATGCTGAACGCATCGTTTACACTGCCACGGGCCGTTGGTGGACGTTTACAGATGAACATACCTTAGAAACCCTGTCATTGACGCCAATCAAGGAGCGCGAAGGGACAAAGCGCGATAGAAAGGTTTCGAAGCGAATTCCTCGAGAGAACGACTGTTTCTGGCTCAGCGCGGGATACTTAACGGACTCTACCGTCAGAGCCAGTCACTAATCAGGTGGGCGGTCGTGAGGTACGCGGATCGCGTATTATCTGTGCCGAAACAAGGCGTCGCCTAGCTCGTCAATGATCTTCTTGGCTTTAATAACGGAGAAACTAATGGCGTCGCTTCTGTCGCTATGTGTGTCTATCCTTATGAAGTGCTCAGACTTGAGCTCGCCACCCATCTCTTTCTTGATATCCCCTTCCGTGGTCCAGCCGCCCTCGACCTTTCTCGGCGAGGCGACAATGGTATAGCCCTGGTAGTGAACGGGTTGCGCCTCGGTGGGGGGACCGGAGCTTGGCGTTTGGGCTGACATGAGTGTGCGCAAGAACTTCAAGAGCATGGCAGCGAATTATCCGCGTTATCCAGGTGTCCGGGATCTTATCAGAAAAACGGCTAAGGCCGCCTGCACCAAGACCCTGAATGCCCTTAAACTACGATTTTATTCTGCGGCTTGATTGTACTACCGTACCAGTCATCTTTTCATGAGCAGTTATCGATCGCAGAAACACTGCCTGTATAACAGAATATGCATGCCTATTTGGCTCGTGGGAATCGGAATGGGATTGATCGGCGTGTTTGTTGCTCCGTTTGTGTGTTGCGCGTCGACCTTTGCCGAGATGCGCGAACACAATCTAGAAGAGCGTGTGTGCGGGCTTAAAGAGCCCGTTGCATTCTGGTTTTGGAGCATGGCGGCGGGACAGCCGGATTCTTCTCGTCTTGCGCATCTGCGCCATGTCGATGATATCTCCTTAACTACGCAGGATGGGCGCGTACTCAGGGGATACGCGCTTAGGGCACCGTCTGCCGGCAATGAGCCGGTCAGACCGCGGGGATATCTGTTGGTCGCACAAGGGAATGCGATGTTGGCGGATCAGATACTCAGTAGTTTTGCGGGGTTTGCCAACAATGGCTTGGATGTGTACATCTTCGACTACCGGGGTTATGGCCGCTCAGAGGGAAAACGGCGGCTGAAAGCGATTGTCAGTGATTACAGAGAGATCATTGAGTATTTAAATTCACTCCAATACCCGGTGCGGAGATTTTACGGCATGTCGTTTGGAGGCATCGTTGTTTTGAATGCGCTGAAATCCAGTCCGGGCGACCATCGGGTTGTCATCGACTCAACACCGAGCCGATTATCGGGCTACGGGTGTCCCGAGACCTATGATCCGGTGCGAAACCTGCCGCAGCATGGCGCGAATCACTTGATGATTGTCGGTCTGAGAGATCACGTCGTAACCGCGGCGCAATCGCAGGAGCTGCTCGAAACAGCGGCGCAGCGGGGCGCAACGATCGTACGAGACCCGGAATTCAGCCACCCTTTCATGGACCAGTCCCTCTCCGTACACCGACGCAGACTGCAGGCCGTGCAGGGGTTCTTATTGGGGAGATAGTGCCGGGGCCCTTCGCCGCCTCTATGGGCAAATGACAGGTCTCCCGGCCAAGCGAGGCAAAGAACAAAACGCGGCCCCGGCGCATCCGCAAGCAACGTTTCTGGCGGGCACTGTTGCTCCAGCGCTTGGCAGCGTGGCGTAAGCTCACAGGGCCATGAGACGCCTCGCCAGCGCTCGTCTTCCGTGGTAGTTTCTGACCATGAATAAGAAATCTGTGCAATGTCCTAACTGTGGTCGGTCCGCTACCGGCCGATTCTGTAGTCACTGCGGTACGGCCATCGGCTCGACCTGTCCGTCCTGCGGCACCAAAGTTAAATCTGGGGCACGCCTGTGTCAGGCCTGCGGCGCGTCCTTGACCGCGTCAGCGGAACCCAAACGCTGGACTGCGCAGACGATGGCGCCGTGGGCCGCGCTTGGCATGGCGACGGTGGCGCTGATCGTGTCGCTGGTGTCCTGGATGGACCAAGGCCAGCGCGCAGCGCCGCCAGCGCCGTTTTCATTGCCCTTACCCCCTCCCGTCCCCGCGGGTCCGGCGGTCGATCTCTCGAGCATGACACCGCGACAGGCCGCGGATCGGTTGTTCAATCGGGTGATGGTGGCGCACGAACGCGGCGATACCGCAGAGGCATCGCAGTTCGCGCCGATGGCGCTTGAGGCTTATGAGCGTTTGGGAACCCTGGACAACGATGCCCGCTATCACGTCGCCTTGATCCATATGACCGTGGGCGACGTCGAAAATGCGCGGGTAAATCTGGACAAGCTTCGCCAGTCCGTCGCTAACCATTTATTGGGCATCATGCTGGAGCACCAGATCGCCGTGCACAATGGCGATCAAGCTGGCGCAGCGCAGGCCTACGAGGCCTTTGTTGCTGCCTACGACGCGGAAATAGCTGCCGGAAGAACAGAGTATCAGGACCACCGGGGCGGCATCGAGCGTTTCCGCCAGGCGGCAGAGGCGAGTATGGCGGCGAGGAAATAGCTTATGGCGAACGTTGTCTGGTCAATGGGTTACACACGTGATGCTTGAAGTCGTAAGGTATCCTTGCGTCAAGCCTTTCATCGCCCCGCGTGCCACTACGGGGCGCACAATTTTTTAGGGACCTCGAAGTACGCGCGCGGGGACTTCCTCGCCTCGGCAAGCGCGTGAATTCTTTTCCTTGTTTGCCTGTGTCTCCGCGGCCGTGTTGCTCTGCACGAATTAGGTCGGACGAATTCTGAGATTCAGGAAGCCCCAGACAAATCCCACGAGCCCGGCTATTAAGGCACCCAGGTCCGAGTAGCGAAAGTAAAACCTATAAGTCAAAGTCACTCTTCTTTCAGGCTCGCTGATCGTCGGTGGCAGCACCCGGGGGACCCAGCCGTATTGCTCTTCGCCGATGAGCACCTTGTTCCAAGTCAAGTCTTCGCGTTTGGCGAGGTCCGCGAATAGCAAGAGGTCACCTTTGCGGACGTCGCGCAAGATCGGCGAGCCTGGCCAAGGGAATTGGTAAACACGCGTATCACGCAGCACCTCAACGAACAGGTGGTGCGATTGATGGATACCGCCATTCGATGGTGCGAGTTCGATGGGCAGGTACGTGGCGGGCAGATAAACAACCAGAAACCCTATGCAAAAACCGAAGCCGCCCTTCATGAGGCGTAACAGGTAATAGGGAACGGCCTGAATCGCGTACAGCGCGGCTGCCGCCGCTATGCCTGCCACGAGCAAAATCGCCGGGATCGCCGGTGCGGTGTCCAGAATGAGCTCGGGGTTTAGGATCGCCAGGGCCAAATATCTATGGTCGGCAATGACATAGCGCAGGTATATGAGATATAGAAAGTAAAGTATGCCGATGCTGGCTACAGAATAAATCAGAATTTCAGCTTTCTGTTGCTTTATGATGGGCAGAAGTGACCAAATGCGAATGTTGCCAACGAGATTGGGATGTTTGGCCCACTCACATTGATAGACGGTCAACGATCTGGCTTTACCCTTGGGTTTGAAACCGCGTTTCTTGCGCAGCTTGAACTCTTTTCCTTGCAACGCGGATACTGTGTTTTGCGAAACGAGAATGCCGTCCCCTTTGCCTTGATCTGCCAGTCTTACGGTCACGTTGACAGCGTCCCCGTAAAGGTCCTTGTCCTCGACGATGGCCTGGCCGGTATGGATGGCAATCCGGACATGCGGGTAGTTACCCCGGCTGCGCTGCTGTGCGAGCATTTGCTGTATACCGATGGCCGCCCGGATCGCGTGCACCGGTTTACGAAAGGACGCCATGACGCCATCGCCGGTGGTCTTGATGATCTTTCCGCGAAACCGCATGATGACCGGAAAGACCAAACGGTTGTGTTGGTCGACCATCAGCCGGCCCTCAATATCGCCACGTTCGTCGAAGTACTCGGTGGAACCCTCGATGTCTGTGAGAAGTATCGTGAGCGGTTTTGTTGATTTGCGGATGTAGCGGCTTAGCCCCGCGGCGATATTATCCTTGTGCATGCTTGATGATCTGACGCCCCTTCTGGAGATCCTTGGTCATCGGGTAAAGTTGGGTGGGGCCGCATGCGCCCCTAGGACACGCCGGTGTTACCCCGGGAAGATCGAGCCTCACGAGTAGTGTAGCGCTACTTTCCACCTCGACACTACCTGCGACCGTATTGTTGCCCGCACAATCCGACGACAGCCCGTTTGCAGCCGACTGACGCGGCCCCGGCCGGCCCATAACGAACATCTCACGACTCGAAAATCTCCCGACGCTCCAGTCACGTGTGGAGTTCTGCGGCTATACTTGAATGAACGCCACATTTGTGCTGGACGCGCATTGCGGTACATATTGATTTGAGGTCAAGGACGACGCACCATGGAACAAGGCCATACCCCTATTCCACTTCTGGTTCGTGCAGTGAAGGCGATCGCCTTCCTAGTTGTAGCCGCATCCTTGGTCGCATTTGGGGCGATTGGCTCAACGTATTTGTGGCAGGCCAAGAAACTGCATTATTCCTGGCAGCTCGAGCTTGGCGAAGCACGGTCCAAGGGCCGGATCACCGAGGATGAGTATATCGCCCGAATTCAGGAACGCAGTTATATGAAGGCACTGATGAGCCCAAAGCTGGTTTGGAAGACGGATTGACGATTGTGAGTGCGTTGCTACACTCGTCCAGCAGCTGAGTAGAACGGAACAGCATGGCGAACATTGAGAGCGAGGGGCCGTCGGCGAAAGAGCGTCGTTTTGGGCCGCGTCGTGCAGTCGACGTCAAAGTGTTCGCCCATGACGGCGTGGAGTTACGAAAGTGCACGCTGCGAGATATTGGCCTTCAGGGTGCATTCATCGAGACTAATTTCCCGTTGCCCGAAGATACGGCTGTCGAGCTGGTGGTGCGAGTTAACCGCGAGGGAAAACATC
>CAYGAS010000010.1:0-4711 GCA_964347935.1 uncultured Nitrospiraceae bacterium
GCCTCGATCGATACCGATCACAAACCCGAAGCCACCCCGACGTCCAGCCTGTACACCCGAAACGGCGTCTTCCACCACCACGCTGCGAGCCGCACTGACTCCGAGCAATTCAGCGGCCTTCGTGAATATATCTGGATCGGGCTTGCCCTTGAGCGCCAGGCGTTCCGCCACGACACCGTCTATGCGTACCTCGAACAACTCCGTCAGGCCCGCCATCTGCAATACATCCTCGCCATGCTTGCTCGAGGTCACGATGCCCACCTTAATGCCAAGGGCCTTGAGCCCTTCGATCAGCCTAACCGTCGACGCGAATACCTCGGGTCCCTGCTCGTGCAACATGCGTTCAAATATTTCATCCTTGGTATTGCCGAGCCCACAGATGGTCTCAGTATCCGCCCTGTCAGCAGGATCACCATAGGGCAACTCTATGCCGCGTGCAGCGATGAAGCTGCGCACACCTTCGTAGCGCGGCTTACCATCTACATAGGCGAGATAGTCGCGGCGAATGTCGAAGGGTACAAACGGTTCCTGGCGCTGCTCGGCGCGGCGTTGCAGGTAGGCGTCGAACAACTGCTTCCATGCGACTGAATGCAGTTTGGCGGTATTGGTAACGACTCCGTCCATGTCAAAGATGACTGCATCGAAATGCAGACGGAGGCGGTCAACGAGAGGTTTCATTGGAGTTATTTCGCTCGGCCACGACTCGCATATTGACAGCCTAGGCGATGCCGATCACTGCGTCAAAATAGACTCCACGTCGAGCGTGGATTCTTCTGCCAGTGGAAAGTGGCTAAGGTCCTTCTCGATCGCGGCACGCAAATAGGAATCCACCCACCAGAATATGTCGGTGTCGCGAATCGTGCGCCGCAGCCGGCGCATGCGCGCGCGCTTATCCTCCGGGGTCATGGTAACCGCTTGGTAGATGGAATCGGCAATCGCCTCCACGTCATGGGGGTTCACCAGCAGCGCGCCCTTCTGCAGTTGCGCCGCTGCGCCGGCGAACTCGCTCAGTATCAGCACGCCGTCTTCGTCCACATTAGCAGCGCAATACTCCTTGCACACCAGATTCATGCCGTCCTTCAGCGGTGTGACCAGGGCGATGTGCGCAGCACGGTAGTAAGCAAGCAGCTCGTTCGGCTTGAGGCTACGGAAAATATAATGTACCGGCACCCAGCCGGGCTCGGTGAACTCGCCGTTGATCTCGCTTACCAGGTGCTCAATTTCGAGCCGCAGATTGTGGTATTGAGGAATGTCCTCGCGACTCGGCACCACCTGCTGCACGAGCGTGACTTTCTGGCGCAGTTCCGGAAAACGCTGCAGCGCATTCCTGAACGCCGCCAAGCGGTTGGGGATTCCCTTAGTGTAGTCCAGTCGGTCGACGCCGAGGATGATGTGACGTTTGCGCAGGCTGTCACGAAAGTAGCGCGCCCGCTCGGCCACGACCTCCGAGGCGGCAAGCTCGGCATAGCTGTTGTAATCGATACTGATAGGAAAGGCCCCGATGCGTAGATCGCGCGGCACCCGCAGCGATGGTGCCGCCGTGCGCTCGGGCTCCTCCAGCTGCAACTCCAACACTTGTCCCTTGCCGCGCACTGTGGTCCCCTTCATTAAGGCACGCGCGCACTGTAGAAAATTGCGGCGGTCTCGCAGTGTTTGAAATCCTAGCAAATCGAACTCGAGCAGGCCCTCCAGGATCGCGCGGCGCCAGGGCAACTTGAGAAAGATGTCGAGGGAGGGGAACGGTATATGCAGGAAAAAACCCAGCCGACAACGTTTCCCCGAGCGGCGTAGCTCACGTGCCACTTCCATCAGATGATAATCGTGGACCCACACGAAATCGCCCGGCTCGATGCTGTCACGCAAGGCATCGGCAAACTTGCGATTGACCTGCTGATATACGCGCCAGTACTCCGGATCGAAGTTACAGTTGGTCTGCAAGTCGTGAAATAGTGGCCAGATGACCTCGTTGGAGAAGCCGTAGTAGAACTTGTCGCGCTCCTCCGCGGTAAGCTCTATAGGCTTTAGACGATAACCGGCGTCTTTGGTGAGTCCTTCCAGCGCGAGCTCGAGCTCTGCGCTCTTGCCGTCAATAGCTCCGGTCCAGCCGACCCATAAGCCACCACGGTTTCTTAGGACCGGCAACAGCGCATTGACCAACCCGCCCGAGCCCGGTTGTACGTTCCACGCCCCCACTCGCTTGCGCGACAGCACGAACGGCAAGCGGTTCGAGACAACGACAAGTCGGCTTCCTGCTGTTGGCACCTCGCCACCTTGCGCTTACCGGCGGAACAGCCATATCGGCTGCGCCTGTCCCTATCAGAAGACCGCCACATCGGGAACCTGGACATGATAGACAATCTCGAATACCAGGGCAAAATCTGGCGAATTGTGCCTGGAATCGCCAGCGCCTTGGCGTACTGCCCCAGGGGGCCCCTGCGGGTCGATGCCCGTGCACCCGTGCACCATAGATGTGCGCAAGTGCGCTCGTGCCGGGTACCTTCAAGGTCTGCGAAATGCCGCCGCGCGCGTGAGCACGCAGGAGTGGCTGAGCTTCAGACTTCGACCAGGCGGCCATTTTCTGCAACAATCCGCTAGCGCCGCTAACTCGCGGCGTGCTGCTTAAAGCGAGCGCAGGGTTTCCGGGACGACAACACATGTCAGCGCTGATCTGCGGTTCCGTCGCGTACGACACCATCATGGTGTTTCGCGATCAATTCAAGAACCACATCCTGCCGGACAGGGTGCACATACTAAACGTTTCATTCCTGGTGCCGGATATGCGACGGGAGTTCGGTGGCTGCGCCGGGAACATCGCCTACAGCCTCAAGCTGCTCGGCAGCGAGCCACTGCCGATGGCGACGGCTGGCGCCGATTTTGCTCCCTACGCCGAGTGGATGGACCGCTGTGGCATCAGTCGCAAGTACATCAAGGTCATCGAGGACACGTACACCGGTCAGGCCTTCATCACCACGGACATGGACGACAATCAGATTACTGCGTTTCATCCCGGTGCGATGAATCACTCGCACGAAAATCGGATGGCCGACAGCGAAGGTATCAGCATCGGTATTGTCGCTCCCGACGGGCGCGACGGGATGATTCAGCACGCGCGCGAGTTCTGGGAGCACGGTGTACCGTTCATCTTCGACCCTGGCCAGGGGATGCCGATGTTCGACGGCGAGGAGCTGATGCAGTTTATCGAGCAGGCAACCTGGGTGACGCTCAACGATTACGAGGCCGAGCTGATGCAGGAACGGACCGGTCGATCTGTGCAGGAATTGGCCAAGCACGTGCAGGCCCTGATCGTGACCCGGGGCGCGCGTGGATCGCGTATCCACAGCGACGGCGCGTGCATAGAAATCCCCGCCGCCCCAGCGCGGCAAGTCAACGATCCCACTGGGTGTGGCGATGCCTATCGTGCGGGGCTGCTGTACGGGCTAATGCGCGACCTGCCTTGGGAAATCACGGGCCGCGTCGCTGCGCTGCTGGGGGCGATCAAGATCGAACACCACGGCACCCAGAACCATAAATTCACACTCGCCGACTTCGAGGGGCGCTTCAAGGAAGCGTATGGCCTGCCACTGGATTAACGGCTGAACGCCCCCGCACTCGTTAGTCCTCTCACTACTAATAAGAGTCTGAAGGCTTCTGGACCGCCGCTGGCCCGTCGATGCGTGCCGCTCGTCCGCTGCTTCCTTTTGTTCTTGACACCCCTATAACATGGGTCTAGTCTTGCCTCAAACTACAATATATTGTGTGCTCGCCAAAAAAAGGAGGACGACACGCCCATGAAGGCCGCGCAGCTAGCAACAACGCCCGATCGCAGCCCGGAGATCGCGATCCAACCGGCATCGCTGGACATCTGGGACAAGAAATACCGCCTCAAAAGCGTGAGCGGGGAAGCGATCGACAAGGACATCGCCGATACCTTCAGGCGGGTGTCGCGGGCACTGGCGGACGTCGAGCCCACCTCTGAGAAGCGCGAGCACTGGTATGAGCGGTTTCTGTGGGCCCTACACCAGGGCGCGATCCCCGCCGGGCGCATCATTTCCAACGCTGGCGCCCAGGATCACAAGCCGGCAACGAGCACCATCAATTGCACCGTCTCGGCCACGGTCCCGGATTCCATGGACGGCATATTGCGCGCCGTGCATGAGGCGGGGCTCACGCTGAAGGCGGGATGTGGCATCGGTTATGAATTCTCTACCCTCCGGCCCAAAGGGGCCTTTGTCAGCGGGGCCGGAGCTTACACCTCCGGTCCCCTCTCTTTTATGGACATCTTCGACGCCATGTGTTTTACGGTGTCGTCCGCGGGGGGGCGCCGCGGTGCGCAGATGGGCACTTTCGACATTTCCCATCCAGACATCACCCGCTTTATCCGCGCCAAGCGCGAAGACGGCCGCTTACGCCAGTTCAATCTCTCTTGCCTAATTACGGACGAGTTCATGCAGGCCGTGAAGACCAATGCCGCCTGGGACCTGGTCTTTCCGGCGATGCGCGCTGAATACGAAGATCCCGACACCCGTATCGTCTGGCGCCCCTGGCCCACGAAAGCGGGCTACATCACCAACAATTTGGGTCAGGTGGCCTGCAAGGTTTACAGGACGCTCCCTGCCCGGCGCCTGTGGAACATGATCATGGCGTCGACCTATGACTATGCGGAGCCGGGGTTCATCCTCATCGACCGTATCAACGAGATGAACAACAACTG
>CAYGAS010000011.1:0-3428 GCA_964347935.1 uncultured Nitrospiraceae bacterium
GCGCGAGGCATACAGAAAGGCTTATGACCGCTTCGATGTTTCAAAAGTCGCGCGCTACGGTAACAGCAAGGTGCGCGCGTTACTGCGCAACCCGGGGATCGTGAGAAACCGCTTGAAGATATTGGCCTCGATACAGAATGCACGGGCCTTCGAGGCGGTGCAGGACGAGTTTGGGAGCTTTGATAGCTACATCTGGCGCTTCGTTGACGGTAGACCTAAGCAGAACCGATGGACCAGCGTAGGGCCGATGCCGGCGACGACCCGCGAGTCCGACGCGATGAGCAAGGATCTTAAAGGGCGCGGCTTCAAGTTCGTTGGACCGACCATCTGTTACGCGTTCATGCAGGCCGTCGGCATGGTGAACGATCACAGTCTGGATTGTTTCAGGCATCGGCAACTACGTGGCCGTCGGCGTCGCTGAATAGGTCGGGTATGCGCCGGCAACGATCAGGCACAATCAGGAAAAACAGAGGGTATCGATGACACTCACAGAGGGCAGGATGGCACCGGCGTTCACACTCCCGGATCAGAACGGCAAGAAAGTTTCGCTAAAAGATCTGCGCGGACATCATGTAATTCTGTATTTCTATCCGCGCGATGATACGCCCGGTTGCACCAAAGAGGCGCAGGGTTTTCGTGCCCTATGGAGGGAGATCCAGAAGCACGGTGCGGTGGTGCTAGGTGTATCACCCGATGGCGCCGACTCGCATAAGCGATTCCGCGATAAATACAAGTTGCCGTTCACGCTGCTCTGCGACCCGGATAGACGTGTCATGAGCAAATATGGCGCATTCGGTGAGAAGACCCTGTACGGCAAAAAGACGACCGGTGTCATCCGCTCGACGGTCTGGATCGGTCCCGAGGGTAAGGTCAAGAAGCACTGGGCACGGGTTGCTAACGCGGCTGAGCATCCAGCCAAGGTGCTGCAGGCCTTACGCACCGAATCTGGCGATTAGCGCACGTCGGCCCGGCCGATTTTAGGCACTTGCTCGGCGACCTCCCTTTCATTTAGGGCCTGACAGAGGTTAAAATCCGGCCCCTTATTAAGACTGCACCCGAAAGTGGGGCGGTTTTCACGTTTTTTCCTGAGGAATGAGATCTATGGTGACCATACGCCTTGCTCGCGGCGGTGCCAACAAGCAGCCTTTCTTCCGGATCGTCGTCGCCGACAGCCGTCGGTCCGCAAAGGGCAGGTTTATCGAGCATATCGGGTTTTTCAATCCGCGCGCTGCGGAGGAAGCACAGAGGCTGCGAGTGGACATGGCGCGCGCGCAGTACTGGTTAAGCCAGGGCGCCCAGCCGTCAGATCGGGTATCGAGCCTGCTAAAGCAAGCGGTCGCCAAGCAGCCATAGCGTGCGCCGATGGCCGGTGGGCGACCGAGCGACCGCGTAGTGACGGTGGGGCGCATTGTTGGCCTATTCGGGACGCAGGGCTGGGTGAAGGTGTACTCCTATACGCGGCCGCCCGAGGCGATTTTGGAATACGATCCCTGGCTCATACGATCCGAGGGTGAGTGGCAGAGCCATCGTCTAGAAGGCGGTCGCCGGCAAGGTAAAGGTTTAGTCGCGCATCTTGAGCACTGTTCGACCCGGGAAGAGGCGAACCAATGGATTGGGACGGACATCGCTGTACCGCTTGAGCGGCTGCCGGCGTTGTCAAAGGGAGAGTACTACTGGGTACAGTTGGAAGGTCTACGGGTCGTGAATTTGGAGAACGAAACGCTCGGCGTGGTGAGCCACTTGTTCGAGACCGGAGCCAACGACGTCATGGTGGTAGTACCGCAGACCTCGTCGGCGCAAGACCGGGCGCGGGCCAAACACCGGCTCATCCCTTACGTGGCCGAGGTGGTGAAAGAGGTTGATCTTGAAGGCGGTGTCGTGCGCGTGGATTGGGGCCTGGATTACTGATCGGCGCCTGCTGGCTGGCGCTGGCAAACGGTGCAGTCGTGAAACGTGATGAGACTTGATGTCGTCAGCATCTTTCCGCGGATGTTTGACGCCATTAGCGAGTACGGTATCACGGGCCGGGCGATAGCCAAGGGGATACTGCAGCTGCATGTATGGGACCCGCGTGACTACACGGATGACCGTCATCGCAGTGTAGATGATCGCCCCTATGGCGGCGGACCGGGCATGGTCATGTTGGCCGAGCCGCTAGCGCGCGCTTTGCAGGCAGCACGCGCAGCGCAAAGCACGCAGGCCAAGGTGATTTACCTTTCGCCGCAAGGCCGCCGATTGGACGATGCCGGCGTGCGCGGGTTGGCAACGCGCCCGCATATGATCATGCTTGCGGGTCGCTATGAGGGGATCGACGAGCGCCTGTTGGCAACCGAGGTCGATGAGGAGTGGTCAATCGGCGACTACGTGCTAACGGGTGGTGAGCTGGCGGCGATGGTCATGATCGATGCGGTCGCGCGGCAATTGCCGGGGGTCCTCGGTGACGCCGACTCGGCGCGCGAGGATTCCTATGCGGCTGGTTTGCTCGACTATGAGCATTACACCAGACCCGAGCTGTATAAGGGACGGCGAGTACCCGAGGTGCTGTTATCCGGTAACCACGAAGAAATTCGCCGTTGGCGCTTGAAGAGATCGCTCGGCCGTACCTGGTTGCGGCGACCAGACTTGCTGGAAAAGCTGGATCTGGACAGCGAGTCGCAGCGCCTGTTGGAAGAGTTTAAAGAGGAATACACGCGGGAATTTGGAGCGCTAGAACAATGAGCAACATCATTCAAGACATCGAGGCTCAAGAGCTTGAGAGACTCAACAAGGAGATTCCTAGCTTCGCGCCCGGGGACACGGTTTCGGTGCAGGTAACCGTGGTGGAAGGCGGGCGCAAGCGGCTGCAGGCATTTGAAGGCATGGTGATCGCGCGGCGGAACCGGGGGCTGAACTCGTCATTTACGGTACGCAAGATTTCCTATGGCGAGGGCGTTGAACGTGTATTTCCGCTATACAGCCCGGCAATCGCCAAGATCCAGGTGAAACGCCGCGGCGATGTGCGTCGTGCCAAGTTGTACTACTTGCGGGACCGTGCCGGTAAAGCGGCGCGTATCCGTGAAAAGGTATAAGACCTCCAACCCCCCACAAGCCTGAGCGGAAGCTACTGACGCGGGTCCTGCCAACACGGTCGGGCATGTCGGCCGAGTGCATTCGCGCAGCGTAGCCAACACGCTTTTCCATCGGTTAATCTTAGCGCCAAAGCTGGCCGACAGGTGCTGAGATGGTGTTCGATCGTCCAAGGAACCCTAGTCTGCTGCGGGCAATGTTGTTGTTCGCGCTTGTGACCTTGGCATCGCAAGCGTGTGCCGATCAACTCGAGCGCATCGTTGCCGTCGCCAAAGGCGGTGCGACGGATCTTGCGCTCAGGTTGCTCGCTCAACACCAGCCCCCACCGACGCAGTCGCAGGAATGGATGCGTTGGGAGACGG
>CAYGAS010000012.1:0-9477 GCA_964347935.1 uncultured Nitrospiraceae bacterium
CTGCCGCGCACGGGCCGACATCTTACGCGGCTCGAACACGCCAACCGTGATACAGGCACTGCGCTGCTTCTCGGGACTGCCGCTTTTGGCTACGAACTCCATGAGTGAACTACCTACCCGCAGTCGAATTGGCCATGAGTATGTTATATTTTTTCAGATATGATGTGGACGTTTCTATTTTGAATCAATCCGTTATCATGCTGAAGCCGCAGCAACGCTTCGATATGAGGCTTTCCTTCCATTCCGCCCCATGGAAAGGGCATTTTCCGCCTTTTCTCCAGTCTTTGTCAAAAAGACCGCGCGCGGGGAAATGATGATTATTCGCCGCTACCTGTACCGCGAAATCGCCCTTGCCATCCTCGCTGGGACCGCCGTCTTGGTCGTCCTGTTCGTCCTGGTCGGCGTGACGAAGCTCCTGGGACAGGCAGCGATTGGCCAATATCCTCGCGACATCGTGCTCACGCTGTTGAGCCTTGAGCTGGTCAGACGCTTGGAAATCCTCATCCCGCTCGCGACGTATATCGCCATTCTGCTCACGTTGGCGCGCTGGTACCGTGACAATGAAATGACGGTGCTCACAGCTTCCGGCTTGGGGCTCACGTATATCACACGGCCGGTGATGCAGTTGGCACTGGGGACAGCCGTAGTCGTTGGCGTGTTTTCGCTATACCTGTCGCCCCTGGCGACAGCCAAAATTGACCAGACCAAGAAGGCCAGCCTAAACAGAACGGAAGTATCGGTAGCGGCGCCCGGTGTCTTTACCGATCTGCGCGGCAGCGGGCGGATCCTCTACGTGGAGCAGATTGGTGCTGGCGGTCTTCTGGAGAAAATATTCGTCAACGACAGGAGTACAGAGAAACAAAACGTGCTTGCCGCCGAGAGCGGCTATCAACGAATCGACGGTAACACTGGTGAGCGCTTTCTCGTTTTGACAAATGGCTCCATGTACGAGGGAATACCTGGCGAACCCGATTATCGGGTGGTGAAATTCGAAACTTACACGCTGCGGCTCGAGGCGCCGCGGGCGATGCCACCCGCGACAGCGATAGAAGCTCGGCCGACCCGCACCCTGATGAGGTCGTCGAACCATCGAGATAACAGCGAGCTGCACTGGCGTTTGGCCAAGCCGGTGAGCGTCGTCGTGCTGGCTGTTTTCGCCCTCGTTTTGGCATATACCGATGCGCGCCGCGGTCGCATCGCCAACCTGCTAGCTGCAATTCTTGTTTACTTCACGTACACCAACCTGCTCGGCGTCGGTGAGACGTTGCTAAAAAGCGAGCGTGTGGCACCGGCGATCGGTCTTTGGTGGGTGCATCTGTCCATGGGCACCGTGGCAGTCTACATGCTGGTAAGGCGGGCTCAGAACAGGCCGTTGCTAGCCCTCTTGGGGGGCCGTGGGGCATGAGTTGGTTTACACGTTTGGATCGTTACATTGGCAGGCGCGTGCTTTACGCCATGCTGATCGTACTGACAATTTTGCTCGCGCTTTTTACCTTCCTGGAATTCATCGACGAGCTGGCGAATTATGGACGGGGCCGGTACGGTCTGTACGAGCTGCTGCGTTATGTGGTGCTGAGCTTGCCGGGTCGAATCTACGAGCTTTTTCCGCCTGCCGTGTTGCTAGGGGGCGTGCTTGGACTGTCCGGGTTGGCCTTAGGCTCGGAGCTGACAGCCATGCGGGCAGCAGGGGTTTCGCTTTTTCGCATCGTGAGCTCGGCGATGAAGACGGGCCTGGTCTTCGTTGCGATCTCGATCGCTCTGGGCGAGACGCTCGTGCCGGTAAGCGATGCTGCCGCCCAACGGGGGCGGGCGGAGGCGATGCAGGTAGGCCTCCACCGCGAGGTCACGGGTCTGTGGTTGCGTGACCACGCGAGCTTCGTCAACATCGGAGAGGTCCTACCAGACTCGACGCTGTTGAATGTCAATATCTACGGCTTTGACGCGCAGGAGCAGCTGCGAACGCAGACCTTTGCCAAGCGCGCTCGTTTCGAGGATCCGCGCTGGCGACTGGAGGAGGTCAGCAAAAGCCACATCGGCCCGACCGGTATCCGTGCCCAGCGCTCGGCGAGCGCAGTTTGGGAGTCCGGGATTACTCCCGATGTGGTGCAGATCTTCGCCGTACGCCCCGAAAGCCTGTCGACCATCCACCTCTACGAATATATCGGACACCTGCAGCGCAACCGTCAGGAGACGGCCCGCTACGAGCTCGCCTTTTGGCACAAGGTGTGGCTGCCCGCGGCGACTGCGGTGATGCTGCTGTTGGCGGTCCCGGCCGTATTCGGCCAGTTTCGCAGCAGCGGTATGGGGCCGAGGGTCTTTCTTGCGATCTTGCTGGGGCTCGCGTTCAGCCTGCTCAGCCGTGGCTTTGGCTATCTGGCCCTGCTCTATGGGCTACCGCCGGTGCTGGCTGCCTCGGCACCCATCCTGCTGTTCCTGTTGCTGGCGCTATATCTGTTGCGGCGTGTCGCCTAGGCAAAGGCCGTTCCCTGGGAGCGGCGCCACCCGCGGCGCCTCGGGGACGGAAAAAGGGATGCCAGGGGCGCGTAGGAGGCCGCCTGAGACGGTTTCTAGCGGCTGACGGGGAATTTTACACAGGGCGGGAAAACTCCTTTCCTGACAACCCTCTACGGTTTTTAGGCGAATTCACGCTGGTTTTAAGCATCTGATTTATAAAGATTTAATTCATTGAATAAAAAATGCTCAATCTAAAAATGTGATGCCGCAGCCTCGCTTGCCAACGCCCACTCGGGGGGATTTTGCACAGAGTTATCCACAGGTTCTGTGAGTAAGTGCCCGCGGTATGCGCCCATGTTTTCCGGCTGCCGGAAGGATAGCGACGGTCGTCAATGCAACAACCTGTCGCGCGCAGCCTCTTCAGCTTATTTGTCGGGGTAGTAGCCGCCCGCCGGTTTCTTGGCAGCCTCGCCGAGGGCATCTGCGACTTCGGGCGGCATGTAATTCTCGTCGTGCTTGGCCAGTACTTCGTCGGCCATGAATTGGTTGGCGGCCACCAGCTGCCCTTGGGCAACGACCCCCTGGCCCTCGCGAAACAGGTCAGGCAGGATACCCTCGTAGCGCACCGTGATCTTGGCATTCATGTCGGTGACAACGAACTGGACGCGGGTGCCGTCCTTCTTTACGCTGCCCTGTTCAACCAGGCCACCGATGCGAAAGCGTTGCTTTGGCGGCACTTTGCCCTCGGCGACCTCGGTCGGGCTATAGAAAAACACCAGATTGCTGCGGAACGCGTTTAGGACGAAGAGCGCGGCCAGAGTAAGCCCGACCACGCCGATAACGATGACCGTTAACCTCTTGTGGCGCGGCTTCATCCCGAGCGCCCTCTTTCTGCCTCGTTAAGTTGGCGCAACACCCTTACCACAGTCATGCGCCGACGCAGCGGCACGATGACGTTGATAACCAGCACGGCGGCCGCGAAGCCGTATGAACTCCATACGTACAGCCCGTAGCCACCCATTGTAACGAATTCGGTCCAATTCATTTCTCTGACACCAACACCTGTGCAACCCACTGGGTGTGTTTTTCGCGTTCGAGGATCTTGTAGCGCATACGCATGAGAGCAACGGTCAAAAAATACAGTTTGAAGCCAAGCGCCATCAGCAACAACGGGGCGAGCATGCTTGGGTGGATCGACGGGGCACCTATCTTGCTTACGGAGGCAGGCTGATGCAAGGTGTTCCACCATTCCACCGAATAGTGAATGATCGGGATATTGACCACGCCGACCAGGGCCAGCACGGCCGCTGCCCGCGCGGCACGCCGGGGTTCATCGATACTCGCCTCCAGGGCCATGAAGCCGATATAGAGGAATAGCAGGATCAACTCTGAGGTCAGGCGCGCGTCCCACGCCCACCACGTGCCCCACATCGGCTTACCCCATAGCGACCCCGTCACGAGCGTTACCAAGGTGAAGGACGCGCCGATCGGTGCGCTCGCGCTTGCCAACACCTCTGCCAGCTTCGTTCGCCAGGCAAGTCCAGCGGCCCCGGCCCCAGCCATGACCACGTAAACGAACATGGACATCCAAGCGCTCGGCACGTGGATGAACATGATCCGGTAACTCTCGCCCTGCTGATAGTCCGCCGGCGCGACGAACAGGCCCAGGTACAGCCCGGCGGCGATCAGCACGGCGGTTGCCATCGCCAGCCACGGAATCAATCGTCCGGCCAACGCGTAAAAGTTCTTTGGGGCTGCGTACGTGTACATCTAGCGCTGTGCGATCAGTCAAGCGAAATCCGCAGGCCGGCCGCTGCCGCCCACGGGGCAAAAATCGTCGCCATAACCAGGAAGGCTGCCAACAGGGACAAGTGAGCTTCCGTATCCAAGCCGGTTGCATGGGCCGATACGGCCAGGGCGCCGAAAATGAGGACCGGAGTATACAACGGCAAAACCAGCAGCGAAACCAGCACCCCGCCGCCGCGCAGACCCAGAGTCAAGGCGGCGCCAACGCTCCCCATCAAGCTCAAGACCGGTGTTCCCAGGAGTAGCGACACAACCAGGATGGACATGTTGTCGTACTCAAGGTTCAATAGCAGCGCCAGCAGTGGCGATAGCAGGACCAGCGGCAGGCCGGTGAGCACCCAGTGAGCAAGCACCTTGGCCAGCACCAGGGCAGTCAGGGGGTGGGGCGCGAGCACCAGTTGCTCAAGTGTTCCGTCTATATAGTCGTTGGAGAACATGCGACCCAATGAGAGCATGGTCGCGAGCAAGGCCGCGACCCAGATCACCCCCGGAGCCATGGTGCGTAGCAAGTTGGGCCCTGGCCCGACTCCCAGCGGGAACAGGCTTACCACGATGATAAAGAAAACTAGGGGGGTGAGGACATCAGTACTGCGACGCAGTGCCACTGTGATGTCGCGCATGAACACACCGCGAGCCGCGGTAATCAAGTTCGGTGAAGTCACGAATCCAGACTGATGCAGTTGACGGTCTTGGCTTTCCAGCTAAGCGCTTGGTGTGAGGTGATGACAAGCATACCGCCGGCAGCCAGATGCTCGCCGAATAAATCCTCGATCACCGCGACCGAGCTTACATCAAGACCGCTCACTGGCTCATCCAGAATCCAGAGCGTCCTTGAAAGAACCAGCAGACGTGCTAGCGCCAGGCGACGCTTTTGTCCTTGCGAGAGGACCTTTGCTGGCAGGTGCGCGAAACGCGTCAAGCTTACATGTTCCAGCGCGTAGTCAATCTTGGAAGCGTCAGGATGACCGCCCAAATGCGCAGCGGCGCGCAGATTTTCCGCAGGCGTCAGCTCGCCCTGGATTCCGTTGCTGTGGCCGACGTAGCTCAGGCATGTTCGATAGTCATCGCCAAGTGCACGAATATTTTTGCCATTCCATCGAATCTCACCTGCACTGGGTCTCGACAAGCCGCAGAGCGTTCGCAAGAGGGTCGTCTTGCCGCTGCCGTTGCTACCGACGACATAAAGCAGTTCGCCTGCCGCCAGCGCGAATGACATTCCGCTGATAAGCGGGCGGTCGCCGCGTGTGCACTCTAGCGAAATCGTCTCAAGCATTATCTTCATTAGACGCTGTCAGGTCGTTCGGATTATAGGTAAAACACTGCCCACGAACTATCGGCTCGCACCCTCACCTGGCCTGCCGACGTCTGGGGGGATGGACCGGGAGAGCGAACCACATCGAGAATGGTGCCCCGGAGACGATTCGAACGTCCGACCTGCCGCTTAGGAGGCGGCTGCTCTATCCTACTGAGCTACCGGGGCGTCACAGGCAAGTGCGACTCGATAACCGCTGCATCGGGAACGCTAGCGGTTGGCTTGGACAAGTGGTGGAGCGGAGGAGGATCGAACTCCCGACCTTCGCATTGCGAACGCGACGCTCTCCCAGCTGAGCTACCGCCCCTCGGTTCTAGATCGAAAGCGCCCCTTACGGCGAGCAAATTCATTGCCGGCTCTTAGGCGCGGAGCATTCTACAGGTTTCGCGTGGTCTTATGAAGGGCCTGTTGTGTACCCGCGAGCGCCGGTCGTGTTGGCGCCGGGCGAGCCGCACGGGGTGCCTTGCTATACTAAAAATGGCGCGCGGCAGTGGCGTGTGTCAGCAAGGCGCAACCTTGCTGCACGTGGATGGCGATTCTCGCTCCGTGCAGCGCGACGCAAGCGAGAGATATGGTTGTATAGCGGATGGATACAATACACATGCCTGGGTCCGAGCTTTATTGGGACACCTCGCTGACGCCGCTCGAGCGCTGGTATTGTCGTCTGCTGGGTGTTCCTATCGTTGGTCTTCGCATTCGGCTGCGTCGTCTAAGGCAAATCCTTCCAAATCAAGCCACGCGTGTGTTGGATGCGGGTTGTGGGCGTGGAGTCATCACACGTGCGCTGGCGCGACATTACGGGGCTGCGGCAATCGACGCCGTGGATGCTGACGCGGAATCACAGACGGTCAATGAGAAGCTTGCACTAAGGGCGGGCCTGACGAACTGCCATTTTATTACTGCGGATCTGCTGAATTTCGAAGAAAGCGAGCGTTACGATCTGATCGTTTCTGTGGACAACCTGGAGCATGTGGAACGTGACGATGTCGTACTGGAGCATTTCTACCGTTCGATGGCATGGGGCGGCACCTTGGTGGTTCATGTTCCGCACTACTATCGGCGCTGGCCTTTGTTTAGTTGGCGCACCAACTTCGACGTCCCTGGCCATGTGCGGCCGGGATACCACTTGCCCCAGCTTCGCGAGCGCGTGCAAAAAGCCGGATTCAAGATCGCCAAGACTGGTTTTACCTACGGTTTCACCGAGAACCTGATGAACAACATCTCCTACGTCATCACGGGTGCTCGGCAAAAGAACAAGGCCATTTATGCGGCGATATTTCCGTTGCTTAACCTGGTTTCGTGGTTTGGCCAGTGGTCGCGGCCTCGTTTCGGCGCTGGGGTGTGGGTTGTGGCGATAAAAGAAGAGCAGGGCAAGAAGCGCCGCTAAGTGAATTTGCCGGAGATGAGCAAGGGATTTCGCGATACGCCCCTGGACCCAGCCGGTCAGAAGCTGAGCGGTTATTTCATCGAGCGCCTTTGTCGCGCACCCCATTTACTGGTGCCGGGGGCATTCGCTTGGTTGCGCGGATGGTGGTACCGCCTCAAGTTCCGGGTGCAATTCAAGAGCTTTTCCGCAGGCAAGTATTTTCGCGTGTACGGCCCGTTGACCGTATCTGGTCCCGGACGCCTGTCTTTTGGCGATAACTGTCTGATCATCTCAAATGCAATTAAACCAGTTTGCATACGCACACTGCACCCGGACGCCCACGTGGTGTTAGGGGATCACGCCGGCCTGAATGGCACCGCGATACAGTGTGTGCGTCGAGTCGAGATCGGCAGATTGAGCAACATCGCAGACGCATACATTACAGACTCGCCGGCTCACAACCTCGGTCGAAACAGACGTTCACAGACGATCGATGATGTCAGCGCGAATCCTGTCAAGATCGGAGAAAACGTGTGGATATCCGTGCAGGTCGTTGTACTGGACGGCGTCACGATAGGCGATAACTCCGTCATAGGCGCGTGCTCGCTTGTGCGACACGACGTTCCGGCCAATGTCTTCGCTGCGGGAAATCCCTTGAATGTAATTCGCGAGATCCGGGACTAGCGCATCGTGCGACGCCACTGGGCTTACCTGCGGGCCGGCATTGGTCTGGCGCTCGTCATCCTACTTGTCTGGTATTACTACGATGCCGCCGTCATCGTCAGCCAGCTGAGCGTGTTGCGCGGCCGCTGGATTGTGCTGGCATCGGTAGCGATACTCGCAGCCACATGTCTGGGCGCGGTCAACACCTACCTGTTGGCCAGTCGAGACGGTGAACTGACGCTGTGGCGACTCATGCCTCTATACTGGGCCGCGTGGGCGGTGAGTCTGGTTGTCCCCGGGCAAGTGGGTGATGTGGCAAGCCTGACGGCCATGCTGCGTCGCCATGGCCTCGAATGGCATGTCGGCCTTGGACGGCTACTGCTCGACAAGATCATCTCGTTCTCGGTGATTGTCTTGTTCGCGGCGATTGGCCTGCTCTCCCTCTCGGACGTGACCAGCTGGCATGGCCGCAGTGTGGCAGCGATGATTTTTACCGTGTTCGCGTTAACGATCCTCGTTTATCTCGCGCGGCGACGCCTGCGCGCGATGTTCGATACGACGCAGCCAGGATTGCGCGGTTTCATAGGACGCTGTATCGGCGAGTTGGCGCACACGGCCTACCATCACCCCAAGCGGGTGTTGCTGAATTGCACCTTAACTGTCGTAAAGATGGGCCTGATTGGTCTTGCCTATTGGTGCATGTTCGCTGCCTTCGGGCAGCTCGATGCCCGCATTTGGCAAGTCATTACGCTGTCGGCAACGAGTTCGCTCGTCGCCTACATCCCGGTGAGCTTCAATGGAATCGGAACTGCCGAGGTGACGGGGATCTATCTGTTTTCTGCGCTTGCCATACCGCAGGCGACAACGCTTTCGGTCTACCTGATGCTGCGGCTGGTCGTGTTTATGCTAGCTTGGGCGCCGGTCGCCGTTTGGATGGCGGGCTGGAAGCCAACAAGCGATTTGCGCTAACGGGGAGAATTTGAGCCGGGCCGCGTTTGGTCTGGCGCCCTTCCATAGCAGGCCAAAGATATCGTTGCAAAGGAGCAGCTTGAGCGGCGTCATGCTTAGGTAATCCAGCGCGCGGCCGAGGGTGCCTGCCAGTGCCGGGTAAATCGCATCGCGGTTGTCGCCAAATTGATTGGTAGCTACAGTCCACCGGGCCTGCGCGGGCATGTGCTGTTCCAGCCAGAGGCGATGACCGAGCGCATTCTTCTTCAAGGTTTGGTGCAGGCTTGGAAGGTCCTGCTCGTTGACGTGGACTTGCTTTTCGATGTCGCTGCGTGGGTTGGCCGGCAGCGTGCGCATAAGCCTGCGCATCAACGGATAGGTAACGTCATACACCCAGCGGTTCGGAAGGGTGTGAATGACCGCAAACCCGTCGGGCTTCAACGTCCTGTGCACTTCCTGCAGCATCGCATCGAGTTGGGCAGGAAGTAGATGCTCGATGATGTCCAACATCGTGATGCGGTCAAAGCTGTTATCCGCAAATGGGAGGATGCACGCATCGGCACGCACGAGCTCCATGTGGCCGCCAGTAGTGCGCTCGGATGCGCGTTCGGACTTCAATTCGGCGGCAATCTCCAATACGGTAGGCGAGAAGTCGAGGCCTATTGCGCAAGCGCCCATCTTGCTGGCAATGGCGACCACCTCACCGCGGCCGCATGCGATGTCGAGGACGTTTTGGCCGGTGCCGATTGCTGCGAGCTCCATCGCCCGTGCGACCCGCGGGCGGGGGCTAATGGCCGGCCCGCTGAGGACATCCGCATGCTGTTGGTTGCCCCAGGCCGATTCGATCCACGCGCGATTGTACGCGTCCGGACCGACCGGCTTCTTGCTCATGTCTGTGGACCGAGCAGACGAAAACCACGTGCAATAG
>CAYGAS010000013.1:0-11491 GCA_964347935.1 uncultured Nitrospiraceae bacterium
TGTCGTCCTCGTGATAACCGTACTGGCCGTTTTCGGGCAGCGGGAAGAAACGGCCGTGCCGAAATCCTTCGATAACCGCCGCGTTATCCTCGTAAGCCACCAGGGTGCCGCGCGGGCTGTGCTTGTGCGTCTGCCGGATCATGGCGAATAGCGATGCATCCTGTTTGCTCCCGTTGATGATCCAGTCGGCGTTGAAGATCTTGTGCCGGCAATGCTCGGAATTCGCCTGCGCAAACATCATCAACTCTACATCCGTGGGATTACGTCCCATGCGGGCAAAACTTTCAGCGAGATAAGTGATCTCGTCGGCTGACAGCGCCAGACCGAGGTCTGTGTTGGCGGATATCAGCGCTTCGGGGCCGCCGCCGAGCACGTCGACGACCGACAGCGGCGTGGGCGCAGAAGCGGCGAAAAGCTCACTCACCCGCTCGAAATCTGCCAAGATGCTCTGCGTCATCCGGTCGTGCACGTAGGGCAGGAGCGCCGTGCGTGCCTCGGGCGAAAGCGCGGATCCGTCTTCGGTGCGGATGTGCCAGGCAATGCCGCGCTCGAGCCGAACAATCTGCGTCAAGCCGCAGCGGTGAGCAATCTCGGTGGCTTTGCTGGCCCACGGCGAGATCGTGCCGAAACGCGGCACGGCCAATATCAACTCGCCCTCGGGTGTAGCCTGCTCGGCGCGCGGGCCATAGCGTAGCAGACGATCAAAGACCGCCAGCTCGCTCTCATCGAGAGCTTCGGCGGCGGCCGCGAAGTGCCAATATTCCGCATAGATGCCGCTCACAACCGGCACGTGCGTGTGCAGTGTCTGAGACAGCCGCTCGCGTCGAAAGGTCGACAGCGCCGGGCTGCCCCGTCGCTGTAAGACCGCAAGCGCTTCTGTCTCGGTACCTCCACGCACTTTTGATCGGCCTGCCGTCATCGGCTGACTCAACCCCACCCTGATGAGAGGTCATGCCATGACAAACCTTGCTCCTGGTCGATCACTTCAATCCACGACGGTGCGCACCCCAGAGCCTCGCCCAGTGCGATGCGAGCCAGTGCCGGTGTGTTGTTGTTCTCGCTCAGATGAGCGGCGGCGATATGCTGCAAGCGCGTACAATCGATGCGCGCGAGAAACCTTGCCGCACTCGCGTTATCCAGGTGGCCGTGTGCACCGCCGATGCGCGCCTTGAGCGATTCCGGGTAACTGCCCCGCTCCAGCAGCCCCCTGTCATGATTGCACTCCAGAATCAAAGCTTGCGCGCCGCTCAGCATGGTTTCGATATGGGTTGTCGTATGTCCCACGTCGGTCAGCACGCCAAGGCGCGCAGCACCGGTGGAAAATACAAACTGGCTGTGCTCGCGAGCGTCATGCGGCACGGGGAAGGGCGTCACATGAAGATTGTCGATTTCAAACGCCTCGTGGGGGCTGAATAGCTCGACGGCCGACAGCGCGTCGTAACGTTTGGGTAAGGCGGCAAATGTACCCGCTGTCATCCATACGGGGAGATCGTAACTGCGTGCGATAGCTGCGACTCCACGGGCATGATCGCTATGCTCATGGCTCAGGATGATAGCGCTCAGGTCTTCTGGGCTCTTTCCCAGCCGCTGCAGGCGTGCGAGCGTCTGCTTGAGTGAAAATCCGCAATCCAATAAGACGCACGTCATCCCGCTTTCGATGACGATGGCGTTACCTCGGCTACCGCTACCGAGGCATGCAAAGCGCATGGCAGGTGTGCTAGCGATCAGTCCCTGCCTACCGTTTCACTTGAGCTGCTCGTAGAGCAAGGAAAGTATTTCCTCGTTTTCCTTCGTCCGCACCGGGCTGCCGTCGATATCGCTAACCTCAACGGCCACGCCTTCGGTTGTGTCCTTCAAGGCGACCCGGTATCGATTTCGGTCGTCGTCCCGTCTTTTCTTACGCTTCTTCTTCTTCTTAGGGTCGTTGACGTCCCGCACAAAGTAAACCCGATTATCGCGGTCCTGATCCTCAACGTAAAATCCCAGCGAATCGAGCGTCACACCGACACGCCGCCAGGCCAGATCCAAATCGTCGACCACTGTGAGCGTGGGACGACGGCCCTGGCCACGATCGAGACGCGCGTGTGCCTGTGTCTTCTGTTTCAACACAGCGTCCGCTTGCCCCATGTTGATGCCCAGGTGCACCATCAGTCGCCGCAGCATTTCGGCTTCTAACTCGGGATCCGAGGGTCGGGGCTGCCAATTGAGCGGACCGCCGATCTCGCGCCCAGTAAGGTCGACACCGGCGGACTCATCGACCACTTGCACCATCCCGCGGTGAGTAAGGTAAATCTCTGTCGTGTCCAGTTGCCGTCCGCGTTCGAGGCGCACGCGGTACTTGTCGCGCAGGCCCGTGCCCTTACCCTGACCGGTGATCTTGGCAAAGAACGCCTCCACGCCGGACGCCACGTTCGCCCGGTTTTCAGCCCAGTTCGTCTCGATCACGCCCAGATCCGGTTGTTGCTTGACGATACTGAGGCCCATTTTGTCCAGAAAGTCCAACACTTTGGGCCAGAGGTCTTCCGGCGAGGCAGCGATCACGAGCCAGCGTTGAGCGCCGGCACGGACGAGTTTGATCTTTTCATATTCGGGCAGGACCTGCCCGCGGTCTTTGCCTGCGGCTTGGCGTTGTTGCTCTTGCTCGAACTTCGAGTAGGTGGCTTCACTGCCGGAGCCGGCTGTCGTCGAGGTCTGGGTATCCGGCGGCAGGCTACTCAGGTCCGGCGGGATCTCAAGCGCCGGGAGCGTGCGCGCTGAGTCATAGTCAATGCGTTTACCCGAGGCCTTGTTGCTGCATCCGCCGACGAACGCGAGTGCCAGCATGACCAGCAGCAGTGGGTTGGCTTTCGTGATGCGTATCAAAAGAATCGACGCTCTAAGACCGCAAGATGACGGCTATCTGGGTAGACTAAGCGAACACGCCCGCATCCCGCAGCGCTTGCCGGACGACCTCGTGGTACTCGCTTGCCAGCGGCGTCAAGGGCAAGCGGATCCCCCCCGCGATCAGTCCCATTTCCTGAAGTGCCCATTTTACCGGAATCGGGTTGGATTCGACGAACAGTTTCTTGTGCAAATCCATCAGCCGCTTGTCGATGGCGCGTGCGGCGGCCTCATCACCGTTGAGCGCGGCTGCACACAGTTCACTCATCTGCTTGGGCGCAACGTTGGCCGTCACCGAAATGACGCCGCGGCCGCCTGCCAGTATCAAGTCAAGCGCGGTCGGATCGTCGCCGGAGTAGACCTCCATCGTGTCGCCGCAGGCCTCGGTGATCTGCTTGACTCGGTCGATTTTTCCGGTCGCCTCCTTGATGCCAACGATGTTGCCAATCGGGGCGAGACGGATCACTGTCTCCGGCAGCATGTCACAGGCGGTTCGCCCGGGTACGTTGTAGAGGATCTGCGGGATCGGCACGGCCTCGGCGACGGCCTTATAGTGCCGGTACAGGCCCTCCTGCGTTGGCTTATTGTAATACGGCGTCACCAGCAAACAGGCATCTGCCCGCGCTTCATGCGCGTAACGCGTGAGTTCGATCGCCTCTGCGGTCGAGTTCGCACCGGTCCCCGCAATGACGGGGAGGCGACCGTTGATGTGTTTGACGGTTTCTTTGATGATTTGGCAGTGTTCGTCTACGTCTACCGTCGCGGACTCGCCGGTGGTGCCCACGGCGATAATCGCATTGGTGCCGTTTTCGATATGAAAATCAATGAGTCGGCGCAGCGCCGGAATGTCGATTGACCCGTCTTCCCGCATCGGCGTGACCAGAGCCACCATACTGCCTTCAAACATGGAGCGTACCTCGGCGTATGCTTTCGCAGAGATCATAGTACTTTCCTGCCTCGGCATTGACAAGTAAGCCCAAGTAGCGCGCATGGTGACGCTTTTGCGCATGCTGCCAACGCCGCGGCTAGTACGGCCAGTAAGACCGGCACGATACGTCAGCTTAGCGTTCGTATCGAACCTGCCACTGCGACAGGCAGCAGCGGTGAGAACCGGTTACAATAGTCGCTTGCGCGGCACGGCCCATACACTCTAATGAATAAAGATCCAAAAACCCTGTGATCGTTAATAAGCAAGTCATCCCCGCACTCGCTATCGCCACTTGGTGCCTGACGCAGTCGGGCTATGCGGCCTGCCTTGCGCCTGCCGATGATGCACCCATTCCGCCGATCGCGCTGAAGGAAGTCGTTGGTGGCTTAAGCTCTCCCGTGCACATCACACACGCCGGCGACGGCAGCAAGCGCTTGTACGTCGTCGAGCAAGCCGGTGTCATTCGTGTCATCGAAGGTGGGCGCCTGCTCGCCCAGCCCTTCCTCGATATTCGCGACCGCGTGGCTAGCGGTGGCGAAAAGGGGCTGTTGAGCGTCGCTTTTCATCCGCGTTACAGGGAAAACGGTCTTCTTTTCGTAAACTACACCATGCGCACGCGCGGCTTGCACACCATCGTTGCCGAATTCAAGCGCGGCACGGGCGGTCAGGTGGAAGCAGCGAGTGAACGCGTGCTGCTTAAGATCAAACAGCCTTACGCCAATCACAACGGCGGTCAGCTCGCCTTTGGATCCGATGGGTATCTCTATATCGGCATGGGTGACGGTGGCTCGGCCAATGACCCGCTGGACCATGGTCAAAACACGCGTACCCTGCTTGGCGCTCTGCTGCGCATCGACGTAAACCGGCGCACGGACGGCAAGCCCTACGCCATCCCGCCTGACAACCCCTTTCTCGGTCAAATGGACTACCTCGAAGAGATTTGGGCTTTGGGTCTGCGCAATCCCTGGCGGTTCTCGTTCGACGCCGTCACGCAACAGCTGTTTCTCGCTGACGTCGGTCAGGATGACGAAGAGGAGATCAACGTCATCAAGAAAGGCGGTAACTACGGCTGGAACATCATGGAAGGGGCGGGCTGTACGCCGGGCGTGCTCATAAACTGCAAAAAGAACGGTCTTGAGTTGCCAATTTTCAGCTATTCCCATCTCGACGGGTTCTCCATCACCGGCGGTTTCGTCTACCGCGGCAAGGCGATCCCCCGTCTGTGCGGTGTTTACGTCTACGGCGATTACGTCAGCCAGCGAGTCTGGGGCTTACGTTATGACGGGCACCAGGTGACACAACAACGTGAGCTATTAAAGACACGGCACGCCATTAGCAGTTTCGGCGAAGATGAAATGCGCGAGCTCTACGTCGCGGACCACAGTGGCGGCAAGATCATGAAGATTGTGCCAGCGGCACAATAGCGGCTGGCCCTCGATCGCTGAGAGCGACTATGAGAACGATTCCGTCGTGTAGCGTCGTACTTGAATGCGCTCGGACCAGTAATCCGCCGGCAATCCTGCCTTGAGCTTCAGCTGCTGCAAGAATTGGCGCGCATCCGGCAACGCTTTCCAGACCGCGGGCAGGTAGGTCGCCCGGCAGGACCCTTCTTCGAGGATAATGCCGTCAACGCCAGGCCGCAGTTGGCGAATGAGGTCATCTTCGGACGTAAACGTAAGGCCCTGCGGATCGCTGAGTACGGAAATATGCACGCTGAGATCCTCGAATTCCTTTGACGTCAGGGCATCGAAGCGTGGGTCACTAAATGCCGCGGCATGTGCGTTCTTCACGACGTCCATCACGAGTACACGCCGAGCCTCAATCGAACCGATGCAGCCACGCAACTCCTCCAAGACCCTGAGGGTCACGAAACTGGCTCCCGGTCGCTGCAGGGTTGTGGAGTATTGACTGAGATCGAGACGCAGCTTGTTGCCATGAAGCCCGCTTTCGATCGATGCGTGCGCCAATTGCAAAAGCGCGCGGCGATCCTCGACCGACAAATCCAGCGTCGAGTCAGTGGAAGACATAAGCACCATAACCGACCACTTGGTCGCGCGGTCCGGCTGTGTCCCCCGAGTTCCTTAAATCGACGGTTTCAGCGCTCAATCCACGCTTGCGCGCGACATACAACAGCCCGTTGATCGGTACGCGGCCGCACGCCTGCTCATACTCGATGTCCTCGAGACGCAACTGCTCGATCGCGCGGGAGGTCGCGCTATCCATGCGCTGCGCGGTCTCGTAGTCATGGTAGTGACTCAGATCCGAGCTGATCACGATCAACGTCTCGGCTCCGCCCCACAGGCACTCCAACACCTCACCGACCTGCGCCGGCGTCGCCTCCCCCACGGCGAGCGGTACCAGCGTGAAGTGCGAAAGCACGGTCTGCAGGAAAGGCAGATGGACCTCCAGACTGTGCTCGCTCGCATGTGCCTCGTCCATGACATGCACCTGAGGAAGGTGGGCAAGCTGCGCCACTGCCGCCTTATCCACCGCGACCTCGCCGAGCGGCGTGGCCAAGCTATCCACACTCGGTACGGCGAGCCCCCGAAACGGCACGCGGTGTGCCGGTCCGAGCAAGATCACTCGCGCAATGATCTCCCGTGCCTCCATTAAGCGCACGTACGCGCTCGCTGCAATGGCTCCCGAGTAGATGTAACCGGCATGGGGTGCAATGATGGCCTTGGGTGTTGCGCCTTTTGACTGCGCACTCGCGAGGTATGTCCGCACCAATTGCTGCAGTTCCCGCGCCCGCGCGGGATAGAACACGCCGGCGACGGCGGGATTCCTTACCGATTTGCTCGACATCTCTAGACCCCCGTTTGTAATGCAAAACATGCCCCTCCGCGGGCAGTTTTGCAAGTCAGGGGTATAATATGGGTGCTTGCGCGGGCGAATAAGCAGATCGTCGATCAGCAGGTAATACAGGATGGGACAGGCGACCCAACACGACCATCTGGGCGCAGTGGTACCAGGACGCTATTGGCACAAGCTTGCCGACGGTCGGGTGCAATGCGATCTCTGTCCGCGCTACTGCAAGCTTCACGAGGGCCAGCGCGGGCTTTGCTTCGTTCGCGCCTGCCAAAACGGCGAGCTTGTCCTGACTACGTACGGGCGCTCGAGCGGTTATTGTGTCGATCCCATCGAGAAAAAACCGCTGAACCATTACTTGCCCGGGACACCGATCCTGTCCTTCGGCACGGCTGGCTGCAACCTGGCATGCAAATTCTGTCAGAATTGGGACATCTCCAAATCACGCGAAATCGACACCCTCGCTGATGCGGCCGCACCGCAGACCATTGCCAAGGCGGCCGAGCAGCTCGGGTGTCGCAGCGTGGCCTACACCTACAACGACCCGGTGATTTTCCTTGAGTACGCGGTCGACGTGGCCGACGCCTGTCACGCGCACGGCATCAAGTCCGTGGCCGTCAGTGCCGGCTACATGACGCCTGAGCCGCGCGAAGAGTTCTACCACCACATGGATGCGGCGAATATCGATCTCAAGGCCTTCACCGAGAAGTTCTACTACAAGATCTGCGGTGGGCACCTGCAACCCGTACTCGATACGCTCAAGTATCTCAAGCATGAGACCGATGTCTGGTTCGAGATTACTACCTTGCTGATTCCGGGTGAAAATGACTCTGACAAAGAGCTGGAGGACATGACCCAATGGGTGGTGGAAAATATCGGTCCCGACGTGCCCTGGCATTTCACCGCTTTTCATCCGGACTGGAAGATGATGGACAAACCGTCGACCCCCGCCAGCACGCTTACCCGTGCGCGCGCGATCGCCATGAAAAACGGCGTGCGCTATGCGTATACGGGTAACGTGCACGATGAAGCCGGGGGCAGCACTTATTGTCACGCCTGCGGCGACATGCTGATCGGTCGCGACTGGTATGTCATCACCGCCTGGAAGCTGACTGCGGATGGACGCTGTCGGCGCTGTGCAACACCCGTGGCCGGTCTTTTTGAGGCGCAGCCCGGGAGTTGGGGATCACGGCGGCTGCCGGTTAGACTCAAAAATTACGCCGCCTGAAGGCATCGACCTCTCGTCCTGCCGAATGCCCCCATCAATCGGCAAGTTTGACCCATATCAATGCGCGTGCCGGCGAACGCGACTTAGATAAGGCATGACGCAAGCGCCGGAATCCTTTCACGAGCTCACCTACCTGCGCAATCGCGTGGGCGTTTTCCGCGACCGTTCTCACGCAGGGCAGATGCTCGCCGACATGCTGGTCTCGTTTCGACACAGCGACAGCCTAGTGCTGGGCATTCCTGCCGGTGGCGTCCCGGTCGCGGCGGAGATTGCGCGCCGCCTGACGTTACCGCTCGATGTCGCCGTTGTCAGCAAGATCACTTTGCCGTGGAACAGCGAATCCGGCTTTGGGGCAGTCGCGTTCGACGGCAGCGTGCATCTCAACGAGGCGCTCTTGCCGCATCTGCAACTCTCGCCAGCCGATATCGACGACAGCGTCACCAAAACGACGGCGAAGGTCAAAGGACGCGTAGAACGACTTTGCGGCCAACGCCCGCCCCCGCGGCTGACGGGCCGCACCCTTATCCTGGTGGACGACGGGCTGGCGTCGGGCTTCACCATGCAGGTGGCCATCGAGACGCTTCGCAAACAAGGTGCCGGCCGCATCATCGTGGCAGTACCCACGGCCCACACGAAAGCAGCGGAGAAGATTCGTGCACACGCGGTCGAACTTTACTGCGCGAACTTGCGTCAGGGCTGGAGTTTCGCCGTCGCCGACGCCTACCGAGATTGGTACGACGTGGACGACACCGAGGTGAGTCGCGTGCTCACGCAGTGCTGGCAAACGCCTGCCGACCAGGCCGTTGCTGAGTAGGCCGAGGCCATGGAATCGGGCCGTTGGGAACTCTTTGCGCACGAGGCCGATATCGGCGTGCGCGGCATAGGAGATTCAAAGGATGGCGCGTTCGAACAGGCAGCGGTCGCCATGACGGCGGTGATTACCAGTCCGGAAAAAGTTGCCACCGAGACGGAGGTCGAAGTGTCTTGTGAGGCGCCGGATGATGAGCTACTACTGGTCGATTGGTTGAATGCGCTGGTCTACGAAATGGCGACGCGGAACATGTTGTTCGGACGCTTCGCGGTGCATACGGAAAACGGGACGTTGCACGGTAAAGCTTGGGGCGAGCCAGTCAATCGCGACAAGCATCAGCCAGCGGTCGAGGTCAAGGGTGCGACCTACACGGGCCTGCATGTCGGACGCGATGCAAACGGCAGCTGGGTAGCTCAGTGTGTGGTTGACGTATAAAGGCAGTAGCGAGGCAAGACCTGAACAATTAACATGGATGGGTTATCGACATGAGCTGCTCGCCACTAGCTACTGATCTTAGATCATGGATCTGGGTCTGCTAAAGCGCGAATCCGAACTTCGCTGGCACATCGAGCCGCATGGCAAGATGCGCGTGCCAGGAATCATCTACGCCGATGAAGCCCTGGTTCGCGAAATGGATGCCAAAGTCTACGAGCAGGTCACCAACGTCGCTACCTTGCCCGGCATCATCAGCGCGTCCTATGCCATGCCCGATGCGCATTGGGGTTACGGCTTCCCGATCGGCGGCGTGGCGGCGTTTGATGCCGACGCTGGCGGGGTGGTCTCGGCCGGTGGCGTGGGTTTCGACGTAAGTTGTGGCGTGCGGACGCTGCACACCGGACTGAGACGCGAGGATCTCGAAGGCGCAAAGCGGCCGTTGGTGGAGGCGCTCTACTATAAGATACCGGTGGGCGTCGGTAGCACCGGGCGGATCCGCCTCGATCCCCCGCAGATGGATGCGATGTTGACAGGCGGCGCTCGTTGGGCCGTCGAACAGGGCTACGGCAACGCCGAGGACCTGATGCGCGTCGAAGAGCACGGCTGCATGGGCGGTGCGATGCCACAGGAAGTGTCCGATCGTGCGAAGAAGCGCCAGCGCGACGAGATGGGCACACTCGGCTCGGGCAACCATTATCTCGAAGTCCAGCACGTCGCCGAGGTCTTCGATGCAGAGGTGGGTGCCGCATTTGAGATCAAGGCCGGCGACATTCTTGTCAGCATTCACTGCGGCTCACGCGGCTTGGGTCATCAAATCGGCACTGAGTTTCTGAAGAAGATGGCGCTCGCCGCCCGCGAGTACGGTATCGATTTGCCCGACCGCGAGCTTGCCTGCGCGCCGATTCGCTCGCCGGTTGGGCAGGCCTACCTGGGTGCGATGCGTGCGGCCATTAACTGTGCCTTGGCCAATCGCCAGATCATCACCCATTTGACGCGGCAGGTGTTCGCCGACGTGTTGCCACAGGCGCGCCTGACATTGCTCTACGACGTGTCGCACAATACCTGCAAAGTGGAACAGCACCGTATCAACGGACAATCCAAACGCCTTTTCGTGCATCGCAAGGGGGCGACACGCGCGTTCGGGCCTGGACACGCGGAGCTGCCGGCCGCACTGCGTGCCGTGGGTCAGCCGGTTTTAATCGGCGGCTCGATGGGGACCGGTTCCTACATCCTGGTCGGCACCGAGCGAGGCGAGGCGTTGTCTTTCAGCTCCTCATGTCACGGCGCCGGGCGCGCGATGAGCCGCCATCAAGCCACGCGTACCTGGCGAGGACGCGCGGTCGTTGATGAGCTTGCCCAACGCGGGATCCTCGTTCGTAGCCCGTCCATGCGGGGGGTTGCCGAGGAGGCGCCGGGGGCCTACAAGGACGTCAGCGCGGTGGTCGACGCCGCCCACCATGCGGGGTTATCACGCAAGGTCGCGCGGCTCGAGCCGGTGGTCTGTATCAAGGGCTGAATGAGCTTGCCGGTTAAAAAGGGGCAATCTAATTGAAGGCGGCTGCTGGCGCCGCCTACTGATACCGGCGAGCTATCCAAAAGTCAGGGGAACGGCTCAGTGACCGGTCGCACTTATATCGGCACCAGCGGTTGGAATTACCGGTCGTGGAAGGAGAGCTTCTACATCGGCGTTCCGCAGAAAGAGTGGCTGCGCTTCTGCGCCGAGCGCTTCAGCGCCCTCGAGGTCAACGCCACTTTCTACCGCCTGCAGGACAAGAAGACCTTCGCGCGCTGGCGTGACGAGACACCCGCACATTTTCGCTTCGCCATCAAAGGCAATCGTTATTTGACGCACAACAAGAAGCTGGCCGATCCCTCGCCCTCGATCCGTCTGGAGCGCGGGCGTGCCCAAGGCTTGGGTGACAAGCTCGCGGCGGTCGTGTGGCAGCTGCCGCATCAATTGCATAAGAACATCGAGCGTCTACGCGTTTTCGCTCGCGCGCTGGCGCGCTGGCCTGAGGCACGCCATGCGCTCGAGTTTCGCCATAGCTCATGGTTCGATGAGGAAGTCGCCGAGTGCCTGGCTGCACACGGCCTGTCCGTGTGTCTCTCCGATGCCGCGGACTGGCCGATGTGGGATGCGGTGACCAGCGACGTGGTTTACGTCCGCCTTCACGGTCACACACGCACCTATGCCTCTGCTTACAGTATGCGGGCACTCAGAAAATGGTCGTCACGCATGCGTCAGTGGCTGGTCGAGGGGCGAGACGTGCATGCATACTTTGACAATGACGCCGAGGGCGCCGCCCCCCGCGACGCCCTGCGGCTAATAGAGTTAGTGAAGCAGCGTACATAGAGCTAAGCTCGCGACGATAGGCAGCTCTGCGAACGTCTTTGAGCCTAT
>CAYGAS010000014.1:0-20185 GCA_964347935.1 uncultured Nitrospiraceae bacterium
GGGCTCCAGGGCCAGATACCGCCGCAGGTCCGCCAGGGCGGCGTGGGTGCACTCAAGTTGCTGGTAAATGAAGCCTCGATCGCGGAGCTCCTGCGGCTGATCGGGAACGACCAGAAGCATGCGGTCGACGGCAGCCAGCGCCTTGTTGTAGTCGCGGGTGTGCACATAGATCGCTTTTAGATTGCGCAGCACGCGCAAGAGGATCTCCTTCTTGCCAGCGTTGGCAAGCGCGTCATCGAGCGAGACCTTCTGCCCGGACTCGGCGTAGAGCTGCACAAGCCGCTGTTCCAAATCGTCGACGCCCAGCGATATGCCCCCGGCGTAGGGATCCAGCACCACCGTGCTGGTGGCCGCCGGCAGCTTAATCAGGAAATGACCGGGGAAGGAAATTCCTTGAAATAGCAATCCGAGTCGCCGACCCAACTCCATGTAGATGATCGACAGGGTAATAGGAATCCCGAGACGGCGATCCATCACCTCGTTCAGAAAGCTGTTGCGCGGATCGTAGTAGTCGCCGCTGTTGCCGGCGAATCCTTGCTCCTTGTAGAGAAAGTAGTTCATCGCCGCGATGATCTGCTCGGGCAACACATGCGGTCGCAGCCGCTGACGCACGGTGCCGGCGAATTCGTCGAAACGGCGCAGGTAGCCGGCGACATCGAGTTGTGGATACTCGTGCTGCGCGATCAGTAATGCTGCCTCGGCCAGATCGAGATCCTCCTCGGGCCCCTCGACCAGCTGCTTCAGGCGTTCATTGGGCGATGACGACATTCTGTGTCTCACTGCGCAGTGCAAACTCCAAATCTAGCATACTGGAACCACCTGCGCCGCTCGCACCGAGAAGTACTCTTTAATCGCGATCATCGCCCGACAATCATCCTCGTTGTACGCGAGAATACGCTCGAGCAGGTGTCGCTTCGATTCGTCTCCCAGGAATTCGTTATACCAGACGATCGAGTTGGCGCCGCTCGGGTCGGCGTCACGCCATTTGAATCCGACCAGTCCCGCGATCTGCTTGATGCCGTACGAGTAGGTCGGCCAATCCGAATACTTGACGACCAGGTCCGTGTAAAGATCGAATTCACGCTCAACATAGCGTTGATACACCGATTCATCGAGTCGATAGCGCTGCATCAAACGCTTGAGCGTCGTCCGCTCCTTGGAGGAGTATACGTAGATCACCGCGTCGCCGGCCTTGCCGAGAAACTGCCAAAACGCGCGCACCGTCTGCTCTTCCTCATCGGGTGTGCGTGCCAGGAAATAATCGAACTTTTCGTCCACGCCTGCCTCGCGCATGATAAACCCGAAGAGATAGGTGTGGTCGCGCGTGGGGTCATCCTCGATGTCGAAATAGATTTCCCGTCGGCTCTCGGGAAACTCATAACCTGCGCGCACGACCGGCTGACCGTCACACATCACTTGCGCGCGTGCCCTCATGCGCTCGAGGCTCGCACGACCCATGCGCGGGATCTTCTTGTCGCCCTGAAGATAGTCTTCAACATTCATCTCCGCAATGTCGCGAACGTGCTGCAGGCCGGCGCGCTTCAAATCGAACTTCTGTCGGCCAACAAAATAAAGCCCGCTCGGATCGCCTGTGCCCTCGACCCAGCGACGGCAACCCGGATACCAGTGGCACAGATGACAGCCGCTGCCGAGAACCGGTTCGGACGTCTGCGCCCCCACGAGCAAGTTTTCCACATCGGCAAGCGCCGCTTCGAACGCCGACTCGAAATGGAGCGGGTCAAAGTCCTCGATTTCCATGGCAGTATTGATGATGCGCCCGCGCATGGGCAGAGTACCCTGTATCGCTTTGAGAATTTTGCGGTAGAACAGGATCTGAAATGCGTAGTGGCGCTTGAACGCGGTTTTCTTGCCGTTGCGCTCCTCCCATCCCCTGCCTGCCTTAATCTCCACGGGCTCGTAATAATAGTCGCCGAGATGCGAGTGTGCGTCGGTGTGCTTGACCAATAGGTCCGGCCGCCCGAGCCAGCGTCCGTGGCGAATGCCGCCCTGATAGATCAGATCGACACCGGCCTTGATGAGCTCGGTCGTACGCGCACAGGCTTGCTCCACCGGCAGCGCCTGCAGGTTTTCGTACTCGACGTCGCCGAGCGCCTGCACGTACTCGCGCTCGGTCTGCAGTCCCATTTCCCAGAGTAGACGCACGAAGGCGCTCGCACGCGCACGCGCCGCGGGATCACCGTGAGCATCGAGATACACCCGATGCGCACACTTGGTGTAATTATAGAGATCCTGCGCCGTCACGATCCGGGAGGGATGGACCATCGTTACCTCATAACCGACTCAACGATGCCCGTCCCGACAACGACGCTGGCGCAATCCCTCTCAAGCGGCAGCCGGGAAAGGTCTTGCTGCATGACGGCCGCGATTGCGGTGAAAGCTATAGCGATCGACCACGATCCATTACCGTGGGAACATCACTGATGGGCCCATGAAAGCGGCAATGCCTATGACAGCGCTCTTGATCGCTGACCTCATGGAATGCCGCCAAGCGCGTATCCGACCACTCGTCGGCGTCGTGGTCCGTCGCAGACAACAGCCGCGTCCCAGGCCGTCAGGCCTCAACCACGATCAACGGCACATGCATTTCCTGCTCGCTAACCCCGCCGTGGACACCGATGTGCACATAGCGCTTCTCACCGAGCAGCCAATCCTTGATGACGTAGTTGTCTTTCATGATCAGCGTGTAATGGCCGACGCGCTCGCAAAGCCGAGCGTGCGGTTCCCCCAGCCCGAAGAATCCCTGGCGCACGAGATCTGTACTGCTGTGCAGCGTCGCGCAATCGCCGAGCTCACCGAGGACATAGCTTTCAAACTGCTCGCACTTGCGCGGGTGTACGTAGCAGAACGCCACTCGCGGTTCACCACAGAGCGGCAGCATCAAGGTCTCGGCCAGCGCTGGGTGCTCTTCAAGGCGGATCATCTTGTCCGGTTCGGAGTCGATAAAACCATGATCTGCCGTCACCAACACGGTCGTGCTTGTTCCGTTGACGGTCTCCAAAAAACGGCTGAACGCCGCATCGAGCTCGCCAAAATGCGCCGCCGCTTGAGCGCTGCCGATCCCGCAGGCATGGGACAAGCTGTCAAACTCGGGCCAGTAGGCGTAGACATATTGACGCGTCGTCGACGAACTCAGGATGTGTCGCACGCGCTCGAAGCACTGTCCGAGCGAACGATAGGCATGCCGTTTGGCGGTGGCACCGTGGGCTAGGGTGTAGTCGGAATCGACGATACGCCGGGGAAGCACGATATGGGTCTGCGCACCGATGCCGTCAAAGACCGATTGCGGGCGAAACAGCGCGTGCGCATCGATGCCGGCATCTCTCAAGGCACCGCCACCGTAGCGAGCGGTGAAGGGCAAGGGTGCAATGACGCTGCCGAGCTCCCGGAAGTAGGTAAACCAGCCGGTGACGCCGTGTTGTTGCGGGCCGTTGCCCGTCATGAGGCTGGTGATGGCAGAGGCCGTGGTGGCGGGGAAAACCGACGTCAGCCGTCCTGCCAGATGCCGACGCAGTGTCGCCTTGGCCTCCTGCTGTCGCAGGAAATGATAGCCCAATCCATCGATGACCATCAGGACGATGTTGCGGCTAGCTGCCAGACGCTGCACGTCAACATGCGGCGTTGGCGCATACAGGCCGGGTGCGAGACCGAATGCTTGCTGGATTGCGCTGAGGAGGTTGACGATGCTGCCGCCCGTATAATCGGGCAGAATCATGCGTTGCTCGGGGGCGTCGCTTACGCGCGGTTGAAGCAAATCCGTCCTCGCTGGTTATGCACGGTGGTTTGCGCGTTTAGGACCAAAGCATCCCCGCGCGTGCACCCCGTGGCAGGACCCCACCTGCGTGTCGCGGATTGTAGCGAACTCACGCCTCGAGTGCACCCCGTTGCCGCACCCGAAGAAGAGCCGCGGCGCAAGAGCGACGCCTGTGCCCAGCACGCCAAACGAGGAAATGCTTCCCCTACGCCGCTTTGAGCAGCTCGCGTCGCTGGCTCATCAACTTATCGATAATCGGACCGAAAATGATTTCGATCGCGAGGCCCATTTTCCCGCCTGGAATGACGATGGTATTGCGCCGGGACATGAATGAATTGTGGATCATGGCCAGCAAATACGGAAAATCGATCCCGAACTTTATCGGGTCGCGGAAGCGAATCACGACAAAGCTTTCGTCGGCGGTCGGGATGTCGCGGGCAATGAAGGGATTCGAGGTATCCACCGTCGGCACGCGCTGAAAGTTGATGTCGGTGAGAGAGAACTGCGGCGTAATGTAGTTCACGTAATCATACATCCGGCGCAAGATGTTTTCGGTGACGTCTTCGGGCTTATAACCGCGCTCGCCGGTATCGCGGTGGATCTTCTGTATCCACTCGAGGTTGACGATCGGCACGACCCCGATCAACAAATCCACATACTGCGCCACATTGATGCCGTTGCTCACCAAGGCACCGTGCAGACCTTCATAGAACAACACGTCGGTATCGACAGGGATGTCCTGCCACGGCGTGAACGTGCCTGGCTTCTGTTGGTAACGCGCCGCTTCGACTTCATTGTGCAGGTAGTAGCGCCGCTGCCCGGTGCCGCTGTCCCCGTATTGGCGAAAAAGCGTCTCAAGCTTGTCTAGATGATTGCCTTCAGGTCCGAAATGGCTCAGGTGCCAACCCTCGGCAAGCGCCTTGGCCACCTGTTCGCGCATCTGCTGACGATCGAAACGGTGAAAGGCGTCCCCTTCGACAATGCAAGGGCTGATCTTCTCGCGGAAGAAAATGTGCTCGAATGCGGTCCGCACGGTGGTGGTTCCCGCACCGGAAGAACCGGTGACTGCAATAATCGGGTGTTTCTTCGACATGCGTCCCTCCTCTGCTAGGCAGGGTCAGTGCGCTCGCGGTGCCAGCGCTCCCGCCTGCTAGCGTCACGACGTCGGCTTAAAGCTGAGCAGTGGAACGCGTCGCTTGACTGCACGAAACGGTCAAGGGCGATCCATAGAGTATTTGCGGGTTTGCCGATCACGCAGTCGTTGCGCAGCACCTCGGCGAGGCTGGTCTTTCCCATCCGCCCCCCGAATACTGCGGGTACGCGCTGTGCACGGTGCCCATCGCTCAGGCACGGATCAGCGGTGGTGAGATCGCGGCGACATAGACGCATAGTGACCCTCGAGCTGTAGCAGTTCGTGCGGCTGAAACGTTAACCAGTTGATCAGGCGAAGAACTTTGGGGTCACGATAGCAAGTGGCTTATATAAAGACCATTAAGATTTTATGATCATAAAGATAAGTATTTACTTATGGTTGATCCGACGGTTTTGCGTGCTCTTCAGGCCGCGCCCGTTGGCCCGCGATAGATAACCATCGACGTGCCTTGGGACTGCGTGCGGTTATCGTAGCCGATGAGGCGCACGTGGTTATGCGGGTAGGCCTCGTGACACGCAGCCGCCTCTTGCAACACGACCTCCACATCACGTTGCCCAAACATCGGCAGCTTCCACATGTACCAATAGTGGCCTGAGGCGTTCTGGGGCTCCGTGTGCTCGATGGCGGGATTCCACCCCTTGCTCACAATGTAGGCGACCTGTTGCCTGATGCGCGTCTTGTCCATCTCCGGGAGGTAGGAAAAGGTCTCGAATTTGCGGCTTTGGGAATCGCTTAGGCTCGATTTGTAGTCTCGGACTTCGCTCATGGGTGACCTCCCCTCACTGACTCTCTGTTTAACCGTCCAAGGCAAAAGTTAGGCGGACACAGCATGCATATAGATACAACACAAAAGGTGCCAGGTGCGAACTTCTCTTCTTCCATCTTGTATCTGTCTTACGCCACATCGAGCTTGTCGACAGCCTCGAACTCGAACTTGATCTCCTTCCAGGTCTCCATGGCCGCTTTAAGCTCCGGACTGTGCTTGGCCGCGGCCGTCAGGATGTCCTTGCCTTCCTTTTCAGTGTCGCGGCCCTGGTTGCGCGCTTCGATGCAGGCCTCCAAGGCAACGCGATTGGCCGCCGCGCCGGCAGCATTGCCCCAGGGATGGCCGAGCGTGCCGCCGCCGAATTGAAACACGGCATCGTCGCCGAAGATCGCAACCAGCGCCGGCGTGTGCCAGACGTGAATGCCGCCGGAGGCGACCGGAAACATGCCGGGCATTGCGCCCCAATCCTGATCGAAGAAAATGCCGCGGCTGCGGTCTTCCTTGACGTAGCTATCACGCATCAAATCGATCCAGCCCAAGGTGGGCGCGCGTTCGCCTTCGAGCTTGCCGACAACCGTGCCGGAGTGCAGGTGATCGCCGCCAGAGAGCCGCAGGCACTTGGCCAAGACACGAAAATGAATCCCGTGCTTCGGATGCCGGTCGAGCACGGCATGTAATGCACGATGGATGTGCAGCAGCATCCCGTTTTCGCGACACCAGTTGGCGAGCCCGGTGTTGGCGCAGAAACCGCCGGTGAGAAAATCGTGCATGATGATGGGCATGTCGAGCGCCTTGGCGAATGCAGCCCGCTTGTACATCTCTTCGGGCGTCGGCGCCGTGCAATTGAGGTAGTGTCCCTTGCGCTCGCCGGTCTCGGCCTCCGCCTTTTTCACTGCCTCGGCGACGAACTCGAAGCGGTGCTGCCAGCGCATGAAGGGCTGCGAGTTGACGTTCTCGTCGTCCTTAGTAAAGTCCAGGCCGCCACGCAGACACTCGTAAACGCCGCGCCCGTAGTTCTTCGCCGACAGGCCCAGCTTCGGCTTGATCGTACAGCCAAGCAAGGGGCGCCCATACTTATTCAGTCGGTCGCGCTCGACGTGTAAACCGTTCGGCGGACCGCCGCAGGTCATGACGTAGGCATGAGGAAAGCGCACATCTTCAAGCCGCAAGGCGCGGATCGCTTTGAAGCCGAATACGTTGCCCGCCAGCGAGGTCAACACGTTCACCACCGATCCCTCCTCGAACAAATCCAGCGGGTAGGCCACGAATGCGTAGAAGCAGCTGTCGTCGCCGGGGACGTCCTCGATACGGTAGGCGCGTCCCTTGTAGTGATCCAGGTCCGTCAACAAGTCCATCCACACCGTGGTCCAGGTGCCCGTGGATGACTCGGCCGTGACGGCGGCGGCGGCCTCTTCGCGCGACACTCCAGGCTGAGGCGTGACCTTGAAGCACGCGAGAATGTCGGTGTCCTTCGGTGTATAGGCGGGATCCCAATAGGTTTCACGGTACTCTTTTACGCCTGCCTCGTAGGTCTTGGCTGACATGGCTAACCCCCTCGTCGTCTTGCGGTCCCGAGGCGGCCCCAACCGGCGGCCTGCCTTCATGGAGCCGTGATGCTAGCAGGTGTTTCACATAAGGAAAATTCATTAATTATGATTGTTTGCATAAGTGAATACTTATATAATTTGAGCCTTATCGGCGTTTAGGCGATGAACGTCACGTTACGGCAATTACAGGTCTTCGAAGCGGTCGCGCGCCATTTGAGCTTCACACGGGCGGCCGAAGAGCTCTACCTGACGCAACCGGCGGTATCCATGCAGGTGAAGCAGCTGGAGGGGGCAGTCGGTCTGCCGCTGTTCGAGCAGCTTGGCAAACGCATCCATCTGACCGAGGCCGGCTGCGCGATGCAGCGTTACAGTCGTGTGATCGCCGAGCAGTTACGCGAGGCACAGCAAGTTATTGAAGAGCTGAAGGGGATCGAAGGCGGACGGCTGCAAATCACTGTCGCCAGCACGGTCAACTATTTCGCTACCCGCCTGCTTTCGGCTTTCTGCCAGCGCTACAAGGGCGTGCATGTCAGCCTCGACGTTACCAATCGCGAGAACCTCTTGCGCCAGCTCGAAACGAACGAGACCGACATCGTGCTGATGGGTCAGCCGCCTGAAGAACTCAATGCCGTCGCCGAAGCGTTCATGGACAATCCTCTCGTCATCATCGCCCCGCCAGACCATCCGCTCACGCGCCGGCGCAAGATTCCACTTTCGGAACTGCGGCATGAGACGTTCCTGATGCGCGAACGCGGCTCGGGGACACGCATGGCGATGGAGCGTTTCTTTAGCGAGAAAGGAATCAAGCCCTCCTCCAGCATCGAAATGACGAGCAACGAAGCGATCAAACAAAGCGTCGAGGCCGGCCTCGGACTGGGAATAGTGTCGGCACATACCGTCGAGCTCGAGCTCGAGGTCGAACGGCTCAAGATCCTGGATGTGGAATCCTTTCCCATTATGCGCCGCTGGTATGTGGTGCATCGTCAAGGCAAGCGCCTGTCGGCGGCGGCCACCGCGTTCAAGGAGTTTGTATTGAACGAGGCGCACAATGTTTGATCAAGCAAAAGGCCGTAGAACACCGCCGCAAGATCGACGCTAACGACAGTGCTTGGCGCTTGCTATGACCGGATATTGTCTCTGCGGTGCGTCTGACTAGACGCTCCTAAGCTGTGACCTAGCCGAGCCGACCGAGCCTCGGAAACGTCTCCAGCAACCAATAAGCAAGTGTGCCCATCGACCCGGTGAGGAACAAGATGCCGGTCAGTACCAACAGCACACCCGTGATCTGCTCGATGCGTTGAATATGCGCGCGAAAACGTTGCATGAAGGCTATGAACGGGCGCGCGGCAAGCGCGGCTAACAGGAAGGGGATGCCGATGCCAGCGGCATAGGCTGCCAAGAGGGTAGCGCCGCGCCATGCAGTCTCCTCGGCGGCGGCGATAAACAGGATCGAAGCCAGCACCGGACCGACGCACGGCGTCCACCCGAAGGCAAAGGCGAGGCCGACGACATAGGCCCCCAGCAGGCCGGTTGGTCGCCGCTCGATCTGCACGCGTACGTCCCGGTACAGCAACCCCAAGCGCAAGACGCCGAGAAAGTGCAAGCCCAGCACGATGATAATGACACCGGCAACATAGGCGAGCCACTGCAGATGTTGCACCACGAGCTGACCGAAGGTGGTTGCGGTTGCCCCGAATGCGATGAAAACCGTCGCAAAGCCGAGCACGAACATCAGCGCAGCCAGCACCACTCGCCGGGCTTCAGCGTGGTCGAGCACCTCGGTACCGCCGAGTTGTCTGGCGCTGACACCGCCAAGAAAGCAAAGATACGGCGGCACGAGCGGCAGTACGCAGGGTGAAAGAAAGCTCAACAGGCCAGCTAGCAGGGCTGCGAAATAGGATACGTCGAAGCCGGCCATCCTAGCCCCCGGCCGGCGTCGCCCGCCGATCTAGCGGCTGGAAACCCCGCAAACACGGCTTTGCGATGCGAGCCTTGGGTCGGTTTGCGGGTGAGTCCCGTTGCAAACTTTCTACTCTATGCGCCGAAGATTTGCTTGAGCAAGCTCCGTTCCCAGGCCATGCGTTCGGCGACATACTCGGCGTCTGCATCGCTATCCGTGTCCACACGTGCGTCGACGCGCGATTCTCCGTCCCCGCGTTTGAGCGCATAGGCGATGCGTAATGAGAGGGCCTGTTGCCCGCTGACATAGGGGTAACACGGGCTCTCGAAAGATGTCGGTACTTCTGTCTCCACGCCGCTCGCGCCCAGGGCTTTAGCCATCGCGTATGCGCAAAGCTCGGCACAGGCACTGGCCGAGGAGGCAGTGCGGGCATAGGGTGTGCGTGCCGCATCGCCGACAGCATAGACCGTGTGAAAACGAGTCGAGCGAAAGCTGACAGGATCGACCTCGACGAAGGCATCGCCCTCTTGCGCGAGCCCGGCCTCCGCGATAAACCCCGCTGCCCGATGTGGCGGGATCAAGGACACTAGGTCATAGGGGAAGGCTTCGCCATCCGTACTGACCACCTGCTTCTTGCCCGCTTCCAGCGCTGCAACTTGAATTGCCGGAATATACTCGACCACATCCTGCTGGCGTTGCAGTGCGGCGTCGAAGGCGCTCGCCAGCGGCGCCGGCTGTGGACTGCTATTGGCATCGAGCAGCACAATCTTGCCCTTGATCTTGCGCCGTCGCAGGTGTTCGCTCAACAGAAGCACGAACTCGTATGGCGCCGGCGGACACTGCAGGGGCGGCTGGGGAACGCTGATCACGATGGTGCCACCCTGATACGCCGCCAGGCGCTTGTGCAGTGTCGGCAGTTGCGAGGCGTCATAGACGCAGGCGTTGGCACCCGGGTTCTGGTCGAGTCCCTTGATGGTCTCCGTGGCCAGGCGGATACCGCTCGCTAGCAGCAGCAAATCATAATCTTCGGAACCGGCCGCGGTGGTCACACGCTGGCGTGCCGGATCGATGGCCTGCACCTGTGCCTGGACTCGCCGAATGCCCTGTGCCGCAAGGAGCTCGTAAGAACGGGTGATCTCGTCCCAAGCGCGCAGACCGAGGGCATGTTCAAATGCGCCCGGTCCCCAGACAAAGCGGGCTTCCTTTTCGATCACGACAATCTCGGCCTTCGGCAAAAGGCGGCGCAGCGCAAGTGCCGCGCGGCTTCCGCCCACGCCGGCTCCGACAATCACGATCCGCGCCTTGGTCTTGGCGCTCGCGTGCGTTTGCCTGCCCACCCCAAGCAGGCCCGCGCTCACGCCAAGCAATGTATGGATGAATTGTCGGCGGTTAATAGACCTGGCCCTTAACATGCGGCTCACGGTGTTACGCCGGTATCAGGAACGCGAAAGGATGGGCACAGACGGGACACGTCTCAGACCACCGTCACGCGCGAACGGGGGTCGAGCTTGATGCGCTTGTTGCTCCTCAAATAGTCCGCGACCACGTCGAACACAGGCGGCCCATTGACCTCCCGCACGGCCGCCCAGCCGCAACCCTTGTACTTCTTGGCGGGGTCGAGCGGTTTGCCGCTGATACGAATGTTCGAAATCCGCTGGCCCATGGTCTTGGCGGGTGCGATGGTGTAGCTGAGGCCCCCCATACGGACCATATCGCCGCCCTGACGGTAGTACGTGTCGGGGTTAAACAGATTGTCGGCCACATCTTCCATGATGTCCTTGATTTCGGCCCCCGTCATGTCCCGGGTCCATGTCTCTGGATAGGTCAGGGCGGTGTGGGTGTAGACGTCGTCGAGCGTGATCGGCTGACCGGGGACGATGGTGATGCCCCAGCGAAAGCCCGGCGAGAAGCTGACCTCGGCATCGTAATGCTTGAGCATGGCATCGAGGATGATCTCATCGAACGTGCCGTTGAAGTTGCCGCGCCGATAAAGCAGGCTTTCCGAGATGGCGAGCCGCTCCCCGAGCTTGGCTTCGTGCGGCGCGCGAATCTTCTTGATCAGGGCCGCCATCTCGGCATCCTCGTCGATAAATTTCGTGAGCACCGGGATCAGCTTGTAACGATAGCCCTGCACCTTGCCTGCTCTCACGTCGAGGTCCAAGCGGCTCAGGAACTTTCCATGCGCCCCGGAGTTGATGACCAGGGTATTCCCCACCTGGATCGGCCGCGGCTGACCGTCATGCGTATGTCCACCCAGGATGACGTCTATGCCGCGCACACGGGTCGCGAGCTTAAGATCCGTCGCCAGACCGTTGTGACTGAGCACGACCGTGACGTCCACTTTCTCCTGCGTCCTGAGCTTGTCGATCAGGCCTTGAATGCCCTCGTCGCGAATACCGAAGCTGACGGACGGCACGAAGCGCAAGGGATGCGAGATGGGCGTGTAAGGAAATGCCTGACCGATGATGCCCACCTTGACACCGCCTAACTCGCGCACGGTGTAGGGCTTGAAGATCGCCTCCCCCGGCGGCCCCCAGGAGATGTCGAGTGCATTGTGGGCGACGAACTCGCCTCTGAAGAGCCCGCCCTTGTCTTTGTCGCCCAGGAGCTCTTTCACACGATCGATGCCATAGGTGAACTCCCAGTGCCCGGCCATCACGTCCACGCCGAGCTGGTTCATCGCCTGCACCATGTCCTCGCCGCGGGACCACAGCGACGTCGCCGAGCCCTGCAGGGTATCGCCACCGTCTAGCAAAAGGGTCTTGCCCGGGCGCTCGGCAAGCACCTGTTTGACCAGCGTGGCGATGTGCGCGTAGCCGCCCATCTTGCCGTAACGCGACGCCAGTTCGGTGAAGCCGAGGTGAGTCACCGCGTAGGCCTCGGCCGTACCCGGCTCGATGCCGTAGTAGCGCAGGAATGCTTCGCCGGTCAGATAGGGTGGCTGGCCGATCTCCGGCCCGATGCCGAGCAAGGTATCGGGCTCGCGGTAGTAGACCGGTAGCAGGGTGGCGTGACTATCGGTCATGTGCAGCAGGGTCACGTTGCCGAGTGCTTCGAACTCGAGCAGACGCTCCGGTGCCGACGCCGCGGCAAGCGCCTGGCGGCTCGGCGCAGCCAGGCCACTGGCTGCTATGGCCATCAGCTTGAGGAAATCCCTGCGCGTTACGTCCACGAATGCCTCCTGAGCCAGCGCCGCCACGCCCTCAGGACGCGGGCATCCACAATTGAGTTAGCTTGGTACGACGTGTCGATCGGCCGGCGCACCCAGCCATTATACGACTCGCCCGGGTCAGCAGCGTCGTCGGGGCCGTTCAAGGCGGGCGGCAATCAGCCATCTCGCAACGCGATACGCGAGCGCCCGGACGCTCTCCGGTCGACCCGACTCTCGCCAGCTAGCGCCTTCGATACCGGGCCGTTTCCACGGCCCGGTATCGAAGCGATAGTTCATATGATCTTAATGACTAGTGGGAGATCCTTGGCACCTGGACCGGATCGCCTCGCTTTGTCTGCTCGGCGACGATGTAGGTCTCGAGGTCGGCATACTCCGGCGAGTCGCCGGCAATATAGTTCGTGCGAAGCGGCGTCATGCACCACTGAAACCGCATCCGGATATCCCATAGCCGCGCCTGCGCCGTACGGTAGTACGGGTGGTTCACGAGCGTATCCTTTTCCACGTCACCCAGCATGCGGCCGCCGAGAAACTTACCCCCGCCACCGCGCGCGGTATGGCAGTCGGCGCACTTCTGGCCCCGCTGGCCCACCGGGCGGTGGAAAAGCTCTTTCCCACGTTCGATGGCCGCCTTGACGTTCCGGTTCTTTAGGTCCATCTGATACGGCATGCCGTTGGACTGCATCTTGACGAGGATCGACATCGTCTTGTTTTCCTCGCCCTGGCCAGGCATGGCGTGCCCGGTGGTCTCTGGCGCGTGTACTTCGAAGAAGTCCTCGATCGACATCATGCGCCCGTATTTGCTGAACCACTTGGGATAACGCGTCGCCACCCCGACCATCTTGTCGATCACGCCGAGCGGGCGTTTGGCATCCTCACCCTTGATCGCCCCGTGACAGCTGGCACAGGACTTCCCGGTCGAACCCGCCTTGCTCCAAAGCGGTACGGCGAGGTCGTCCGTGAGCTGAAGCGCCGGATTGGCCGTCGGATCGAGTGGATCGCCGTAGGCAGGCTTCACGACGTCGCGGGTGTACGGATTCCATTGCTTATCGTCGCTGACCTTCGGCGGTGTACCCGGGGGGTCGCCTTTAAGGCTCTGAAGATAGGCCACCACGTGCACAATCTCCTCCTCGGTCAGGATACCGGAGGCGCCGAAGGGCGCCATGGGGGAGTCCTTGCCGAAGCGCACGCGCGGATCGTAGATAATCTGAAAAAGGTCGGCATCCGAATACTTACGGTCGCCGGCCGTGCGCAGATCGGGGCCAACGTTACCCATCGGCCACACTTTCGCATCCGGGATCAAGTGGCAGGCCGTGCACGGACCTTTCCTGCGGTTCTTCACGATCGCCTGCCCCTTCTTCGGGTCGCCCTTGATGCCGGTCGGCATCTGTGCCGTCTTCGGCGCGAAGTACGCAACACTACCGTAGGCGTGGGTCGGCCACTTCTCGTAATTCACCTTGGCTCGTCCGAAACCGCCCCAGGGGTAGCGTTGCTGGACACGCTTACCGTCTACTTCCTTGACGACTCCCTGCGACGGCGGGATGGCCCGCGACTCCCATTTCGGCGGCTTCGCGCCGGTGGTGGCGCAGCCCGTCGCCACGGCGGCAACCATAAGCGTGCTGACCCATGCAGTGTGGAAAAATCTTCTCTTGTTCATCTCGCTCCGTCCTTTTTTGTAATGAGGTTCGCCCAGGGGCCGTGTCGGCCCCTTTCGCCATCGGCCTCACTCAGCCGGCTCAGAACTTGATTTCGGCCGTGCCCTCGTAGGTCTTGCCTTGCGTGTCCGTGAAAGCGACTTTCAGCACGCCAGGCTCGTCTACCTTCAGGGGAAACGCGAACAGCGGGTTTTGGCTGACCGATTGCGTGGTCTCGACCTCGAGCACCTTCTTGCCGTTGTAGGTCGCGGTTACCTTGTAGATGAAGTTGTAGTTCTTCTCAATGACCTTGCCCGCCTTATCCCGCTTCACGATCTCCATCGGGTGGGTTATCAGCGTGCGCACGGTCACGACCTCCCCCTTCTTGGTCGGGGTTGGGACGCGCATTCGCACCTTTCCGATTTCCGCCATGAGCCTGCCCTCCTAACCGCCGCAACCGCCGCGGGTCACTTTCACGTCTTGGACCGCCTGATAGAGAGTGCCGTCACTCATTTCGGCGATCGCGCGGACGTTCCCCGACTTGCCTAAGCGCAGATTGGCTGCAAAGTACGCCTTACCTGCCTCAGGGGTGAAGTTCACCTTGGCGTTAAGAGGCCGGCGATTCTGATCGGCGATGATATAGATGCTCTTGACATAGTTGTTGGGGGTCATGGGCAGATTGGCGTCGATCTTAATCGGCACGACCGCCCCATTCTCGGCGATCAATGGCAGATCGAGCTTGATCTTTTCGCCCGCTGCATTCAGCGTGCGGTTCCCGAACAGCCGCTTCAGCGTGGCCTCAACCTTCTCCTCGGGCTGAACGGCACCCAGCGGCGCGGCCTTCAGGGAAGGAACGATCCCAAGCGCAGCAGCACCCGCGGTCACGCTCGCCACCCCCAAGAGCTTGAGAAAACTACGCCGCTCCGGGACCTTGCGATAGCTTGATGAACGCATTTTGCCTCCTCCTCCAGTTTGGTAAAAAGCAAACCATACACAATCCTAAATAAACCCACCAGCGCACAATATTCCGTAAGGAATAAAATGCTTATATTCCCTGTGGCATAGAGTCGCCGTGTTCCGCCTGCACGGCTCGACGTCAGAACGCCAGCTTCTCCACAATGGCCTCGATCCCCGCGCGCGCGCAGGCGTCGTCCGCCTCGCCCCCCGGCGCCCCTGACACACCGATACCGCCGACGATCGATCCGGACGCTTCCACGGGCACCCCACCGCCCACCATGAGCGCATCTGTCACATGGCGTACGCCGGCTTGCGGACTGCCGCTTTCGGTCTGGCGCGCGAGTGTGAGGGTATCGACGCGGAAGGACACCGCCGTCCATGCCTTGCGTCTCGCCGTATCCGGTGTGTGCGCGCCGGCGAAGCGATCGCGTAGCACGACTTGGACAACACCGAAACGGTCCACCACAGCGATGGTTGCCTGATAACCGCGCTTGCGGCAATCCGCCAGCGCGGCCCGCGCTAGCTCTAGCGCCGTCTCCGGACTCATCACCTTAAAACCGATCAGCGCCTCCTCGGCTCGCGTGTTAGCCGCCAACAAGCACGCCGCGATAGCCAGAGTGCTGACGGCAGTCCTTATACCAACAATCCGCTTTCTCATGATGCAGCCTCTTGATTAGTACGGCGCCTTACCAGACCTTGGGCTTGATCCCCTTCTCCTGTAAGGCTGCCACTTTTTCCCGCAGATAACGTTGGAATCTAAGGCGTTCGTACGCACGCTCCTGTACGAACTCGAACATCGTAATGAAGTGAAATGGCTTGAAGTAACCCGGCATGCGCGCAACTTCCAACTTCACACCGGGTTGGCGGACGTCGGCAGGCACCGCTGGCGGGAAAAACTGAATGGTCGGCGTAAAGTTGATACGCCACTTGAACGACAGCTTTCGTTCGCTCAGCGTCTCGCCGTCGAAATCCGTGACTTCGCGCGCCCCCCAAAGATTCAGTTGCAAGACGGCAAAGTGCCTGCTTATGTACTCGCTGATCTCGGGACGTGCAAGGTTGACTAGATGCAGCTCCTTACAATAGGGACAGCCGCGCTGCTCCCAGATAACCGCCAGGCGCTTGCCCTGGCCCGCGGCTTCTTGCAGATCCTCGGGCAGATTAAGAAAAGTCTCCATGAACCAGGGCTGCCGATAGAGCCCGTCGTCGCCCAGCTGGGGCAACTGGCGCTCGCTGGCCGCCCAAGCCCGCGACCCTGCGCCGGCACCGCCGAGCGATATGCCCGCTACCAAAGCCGTTTTGCCAAATTGCCGTCGGTCGATCATCAGTGCGTTCTGCCCGGCTGAACAATGTAGCATATGCGTTTATTCTCAGCACATGCGCCCGGCAAGTAGGTAGGAAAAACTCGAAATATACGCTTTCATGGGCGCGACGGAGACAGTGGATGGCGATGGACGAAAAAAAACGGGTACTGCTCTATGCATTAACCATTCCCGTACGCTGGGGTGATATGGACGCATTGGGCCACGTGAACAATGCTGCTTACTTTAGCTATATGGAACAGGTGCGGATCGGATGGCTCGCGAGCGTGGGTGCCGAGGCCTTCGGCCCGAGCGCACGTGAAGGTTCTGTCATCGTCAACGCGTGTTGCACGTTTAATAAGCCCGTCACCTATCCGGCGACGCTGCGCGTGCAAATGCACGGCGGCGCGCCCGGCCGCACCAGCTTTGAGAGTTATTACACGCTGCAGGACGCCGCCGCCGATGTGGTCTACGCGACGGGTACGGCGCGTGTCGTCTGGGTGAACTACGCGAGCGGCCGTGCAATTCCGTTACCCGCGTTTGTGTGCCGACACCTGCCGGTCGAAGACACCGGTGGGTGAAACCCGTAGCCAATCGGCCAACGCATTCGCCGACAACCGCCCCGGGCAAATGCTAATAATAATGATATGACTGTCGTGCACAGCGCCTTCGGGCTGGCCGTCTTCGTCGGCCTTGCCTGGCTCCTGAGCGAGAACCGCGCGCGGGTTCAGTGGCGTACTGTCATCGCCGGTCTCGCCCTGCAGCTGGTGTTAGCTGTCATCCTGCTTAAGCTGCCGGCATCGCGCGAGGTCTTCATCGCCATCAATAACGTGCTGCTTTCGCTTGAGCAAGCCACACGCGCCGGCACCTCCTTTGTTTTCGGCTTTCTCGGCGGCGCCCCGCTGCCGTTCGAAGAATCCTACGTCGGGGCGAGCTTCGTCTTGGCCTTTCGCGCACTACCGTTGGTAATGGTCGCGAGCGCATTGTCGGCGCTGCTTTTTTACTGGCGCATCCTGCCGGCGGTGGTAAAAGCATTCTCGCGTGTATTGCAGAAAACCCTGAACATCGGCGGCACCGTCGGCATTGGCGCCGCCGCCAACATTTTTGTCGGCATGGTGGAAGCACCGTTGTTCGTGCGCCCGTATCTAAAAGAAGTCAGCCGCGGCGAGCTGTTCATGATCATGAGCTGCGGCATGGCAACCATCGCCGGCACGGTGATGATTCTTTACGCCACGATCCTGCGTGATGTCATCCCGGATGCCTTGGGACACTTGTTGGTCGCCTCCATCATCAGTGCGCCGGCCGCCATCGTGATCGCGGCCTTGATGGTGCCGGCGGAGGGAGCACCGAGCGCCGGCGATATCTTGCCCGAGCCGGCGGCCGAGGGCAGCATGGATGCGATTACCAAAGGCACGCTGCAGGGCGTGCAGTTGCTGCTCAATATCATCGCCATGCTGATCGTGCTGGTCGCCCTGGTCAGTCTGGTCAATCAGGCGTTGGCGTTGTTACCTGCTTGGGGGAATGACGCTATTACCTTGCAACGCGTCTTGGGCTACCTGTTGGCGCCGTTGGCATGGCTCATGGGGATATCGTGGAGCGAGACACTCACCGCCGGCGCGCTCATGGGCACCAAGACCGTGCTCAATGAGCTCATCGCCTACACCGAACTTGCGCGCTTGCCGCCAGACTCTCTGAGCGAGCGCACGCGGCTAATCCTGACTTACGCCATGTGCGGTTTTGCCAATCCTGGCAGTCTTGGCATCATGATCGGCGGGCTCGGCACGATGGCACCCGAGCGACGCAGCGAGATCGTCGCCTTGGGCTTCAAATCGATTATCGCCGGAACATTGGCGACCGCAATGACCGGTTGCCTTGTCGGTATGCTGGTGACCTAAGGCCCTCGTCGTCCGGGCTGCGATAAACGCCATTCTCAACTACAATTTTACGGGGAGTGCGCAATTCCCGGTTTTCAGTATGCCCAAGCGTAAAACACTACTTGGCGTTTTTGTCTTGGCGTTTGCCGTTGTCAATCCAGGTGACGCCTCGATGCCGAAAGGCGGCAAGCTGCCGCGCACGCAACCGCTCGCACCCGAGAAAGGCATCTTTCTGGTCGCCAAACCAGGCATGCAAGACCCGCGCTTCCAACGGACCGTCGTGTTGCTGCTGGCGCACAGCGACCAGGGCACGCTAGGTGTCATCATCAATCGGCCTACGGAGATCTTGTTGTCAAGGGTACTTCCGAATCTGCAGATCCCTGTGGCGGATGAACACACCTTGTTCTTCGGCGGACCCGTGGGCATGGACATGCTCATCTTCCTCATGCGCAGCAGCGCACCCCCTAAGCACGGAAGTCAGGTCATGACCGACGTGTACTATAGTGCCGACCGGGAGACGCTGGAGGAGTTGTTAAAGCAGCGACAAGACCAACATCAGCTGCGTTTGTACCTCGGCCACTCCGGTTGGGCACCCGGTCAATTGGCGACCGAGATCGCGCGCGGGGACTGGCTACTCGCGCGCGCCAGCTCCGTGACTGTGTTCCAGAAGGATCTGCCCACGATCTGGCCGCAGCTCATCGAGCAACGACCGGGCCCGGAAATGTTGATCAAAAACACGCTGCCGGGAATTCCTGGTGCTATAGATCTCAAGGGCCACGTCCGTGGCGAGCACCCGAAACCTGTTCAAGGGCTGTAGCACCGAGAACGTGGTGCTTCGGCAGGGGCATCTGCCGCCTTACTTCTTATTGTTGGTGGCGAGCAGGTCCTTGAGGTTCGCGAAAGGCTTGTAGGTCGCATTGTCGGTGGTGCCGACCGTCACGGCAGTATCCCCGGCAACCGCGTCGATCTCGCGAGAATGCTCGTTGTCATGACAATAACGGCACAATAACTCCCAGTTACTTCCGTCCGCCGGATTATGGTCGTGATCGTGATCCTTGTGGTGCACCGTCAGCTCATGCAGGTTTTCAAGGCTAAACTCGCGAGTACAGCGGCCGCATATCCAAGGAAGGACTTTCAGCGCTTGCTCGCGGTAACCCTGCATGCGCTTGTTACGCGCCTGCAAGGCCTGCGCCACTACCCGATCGAGCTTCTTGTCGTCGCGCGGGGTGCCGGCCTTTTTGCGAGGCGCCGATAGCTTCGCCGTCATCCTGCACCCCTGTCTGTAAAAGCTTGCACTGGAGGGTCATCCGGGCCATTCAAAGACCGTTGGCCATAGTTTAGCCTTATCGTTACAGATGCAAAGACCGTTTGTCAGCCGACCAGAAACCCGTCCGCCACAGCCGCGGCGCGCAGTACCTGCCTGGCACAAGAACGGGCCCGTCCGCCGCCGCTTAGCCCTCATCGGCACTGACTCGACGTCGCAGCGCCTTGCTCACACTGCGCCGGCGCTTTACCTCGAGTCGACGCTTTTTGGCCGCCAGCGAGGGGCGGGTCTTGCGCCGCACCTTGGGTGTCACGGCGGCCGCGCGGATCAGGTCGACCAGACGTTCAATGGCATCCTGGCGATTTCTTTCTTGCGTGCGGAATCGTCGCGCGTCAATCACGAGGACACCCTGCTTCGTCATCCGTGTGCCTGCCAGCTGCATGACTCGCTCGCGCACCCCCGCCGGCAGCGACGGGGATCGCGCCACATCGAATCGAATCTGCACCGCAGTCGCGACCTTATTAATATTTTGCCCGCCAGGCCCTGATGCACGGATAAAATGGTGGCGGATCTCGCGCTCGTCGATCGAAATCCTGGGCGTCACGCGGATCATCTCGCTCACCCGCCTAGCGTCGGGTTGGCTGCCATGGCGTGCTTGAGCCGCAATGCAAAGTGCATGTATAAATTGTGCATCTACTCACTGCGCTGCACCACAAGGGGAGAAAATGAATACATCGATCAAGACCAACATCACACGGAGCGAAACCTGGGTACGCGCGCTGTATATGGTGATATTTGCCGTACTCTACAACGTGGCCGAAATCGTCCTGATCGCCGTGGTGGTACTGCAG
>CAYGAS010000015.1:0-2452 GCA_964347935.1 uncultured Nitrospiraceae bacterium
ATCCTTGCCAGAGGCGTTTGGACGACTGAAGTCGTAGGCGATGTCGGCGCAGTTGTCGGGAACGCGAAGGTTACAGCAATAGCCCTGGATTCATCGAATGCCTTCCACGTCGCTTACTACGACTACCCAACCGGGGACTTAGGGTATGCAAACAATTCTGCAGGTTTTTGGTCCACCCAGACCCTCGGTCGCCAAGGGGACTTGGATCGCGACGTTGCAATTGCCGTTGATGCCGCAGGGTGGGCACACATCATGTACTATGGTCCGGCGAGCCGTGGCCCCAGCTACACCACCAACGCCGCGGGTGTCTGGACGACCGAAACCGTAGACAGTCAGGGTGAGGCGGCAGCTGGGATTGCGATCGCTGTTGACAGCGCCGGGAAGGTCCATATCAGTTACACCGATGACACCAAACACGAGTTAAAGTACACGACTAATGCGTCAGGTGCATGGCGGACCTACGTCATCGACAGCGCAGGGGTAAGCGGTATCTTTCTATCGCCAAGTGGTGATACCGGCATTGCTGTCGATTCGATCGGCAAGGTGCACATAAATTATCGGGGAGATGGTGCGCTGAAGTATGTGACCAATCGGTAAATGGTGACTGCGCGCACCAGGCTGCCTGCAAACGCGGGCAGGTGACAGTGCATTCCCAATGGCAGCCATTGGGGTGACGTATTCAAATCTGGAAGTCCTTTTACGACCGCTCAAGCTTGACGATGTCGCACAGGATATTGTAGACGCGCCGATCAATGCGGCCGAAGACCAGCGCGGCCCCGTCCTTCGCCACGCGCACGACTTCGGCGGGGACCGGGCAGGCCGTGGTCTTTTCCTTGCGGAGTATCCTCAAGACTAAGTCCAGCTTGGTGCCCTCGGCTAGCTTGAACTCCTTGGTCTCGATAAATGCCCCGTCGAGACTGATGTCCCGGAGCCGGCACTTCTTGATTTCACTACCGTCGTTTGCCACGAACACCTTTACGTCGGTCACGCGACGCGGGCTCAAGCGACGGTTAGCTGATAACGGTTTGTCAGACAACATGCCCTCCGCACGAACATTGAGGCCCCCCGGGAATTAGTATAGACCACCCGTTTCGGCCTGTGATCCGGGGATCTAGGGGAGGGGACTGCTCCCTTAATTCCGTGCGTTGCGATGATTTTGCAAGCTCTCTGCGGCCAGCGCAGGCTGATTCAGCGTGCCTTACAAGGCTGGCTGGCGCGGATGAGCGGGTTTATGGATAGACGCGGCTAGCCGTGGGCGGAACTTCTCACGATGCGGTTTAATTGGCAAAATATTGCTTAAGAAATACTCCTGATTTAATGAGTTCCTGCCATGACTCGCCGGTTCAGTGCATGCGCCTTCGCCTGTATCGCCGTGCTTGCGCTAGCTGCGTGCGGCGACGATGACGATGACGGCTCATTCAGAGGTCTCGAAGATCTTAGCAGTGGCAGCATTACCAACCTCGGTATCGGCACCATGGATGTCAATGGTGTCAGCTTCAACACTGCGGCATCGACGGTTAAGTTCAGAGACGACTCCGTTTCGGGTGATTTCCTTCGCGAAGGTATGGTCGTCACCGTCAGAGGGCGCATCGGCGGCGATTTTGGTTCGGCGCCGCTGATTGTCGCTACGGACGTCATCGAGGGTCCGGTCGAGCAAGTCCTGGACGCCAATGCGCTGTTGGTGCTGGGCCAGGCCGTCCTGGTGCCCGATTCATCGAGCTTCAGCGGTGGCGTGCCTCCGGCGGTCGGTGCCATCGTCCGTGTGTACGGATTCGTGAAGGATAAGGGCATCGTCAAAGCGACGCTTGTCGAACAAAGGTCCTCGTCCGCGCAATTTCGGGTCGGTGGCTTGATAGAGAACACGGACACGATCGCGCTGACATTCACGATCGGCCAGCTCACCGTGGACTACGGCACACGCGTCGCCGACACGAGTGACCTTCCTGGGGGCGTGCCCGCCGACGGACTATTCGTGCAAGTGGTTGGTGACCTGGTTCCCATCACATCCAATACGCTGCTCGGTCCCGCAGGTGAGTTGATTGCCACGCGTGTGCGTCTGGAAAAGCTGCCGGTGACACAGGCCGACCGCGCGGAGGTGCAGGGTTTCGTCATTGACGATAGTCTCGCGCCCGGCGAATTCGTTTTGAATAACCAGCAGGTACAGACCACTGCCGACACGGTGTTCCTGGGCGGCACGGCCGGCGAGATCGACCGTGGCATCGAGCTTGAAGCGGACGGCGTGCTGAATGGCGCGCTGGCGGCAAGCCAGATCGTGTTTCGTGACGACATCGTGCTCGAATCCAACGCCCGGTCGGTTCTGCTGTCGCCGACACGGATCGAGCTGGAGGGCCTGCCGGGGATCAGCCTACGCGCGAACAGCACGACGGAGCTGAGCCCAAACGTTTTCATCGGCCGGCACATCCGTGGCCGCGGCCGTGAGATCGAGAACATC
>CAYGAS010000016.1:0-11200 GCA_964347935.1 uncultured Nitrospiraceae bacterium
AACCTTTTTCTGTAATTCGCTTGCGCCAATCTTCTACGAGCGCGGGATCCACTTTTATGTAGGGTACGCGGTCAGGAATATTGTCGATGCGTGTGCCGAGCAGTCCCGGAAGATCTAACAAAGAGACCCGAAGGTCTGGGCGCGCACCGCTGACGCTTGGCCGTGTGTCCTGGATAACGTCGTCGGCCCCCGGGCATGCAGCGATGAGGCGATGCAGGATTGGGTCACATGCCAGCACGACGCGCCCACCCAGCGCCTGGACCATGGGCAGAAAGCGAATGAACTGGATCGCATCGCCACGGCCTTGCTCCGTCCGCACCAGCAGCGTCTTGCCGGAAAAATTGCTGCCGTCCCAAAGCGGTGGCGCATCGTTCACCGTCTCCTCGCTCGCTCCCGCAGTCATGGCCGAAAAGCGCCACCGATACTCCTTCCAGCCCTCTTCAAACCGCCCGAGCACCAGTAACGCCATGCCCTTGTTCATGTGCACCCCCGCAAACTCGGGCTGCAAGGCCAGGGCCCGATCGAATGCGCCAAGCGCCTCATCCACACGATTGGCATCTTTGAGCGCAATGCCTAGATTGTTCCAGATCTCGGCATCGTTCGGCGCCAACTCGACCGCCTTCGAATAAGCGCTGACCGCCTCCTCGGTTCGCCCGGCTTCATGCAATGCGTTGCCGAGATTGAAGTGCCCGGCTACAAAGCCGGCCTGCGATGCGGCTGCCGCCCTAAAGGCGTCAATCGCTTCGTCGAGCCGGCCGAGCGCATGCAGTGTGACCCCCCGACCATTGTGAGCCTCGGCATACTGGGGATCGCGTGAACATGCCTGCTCGTAGGCGCGGATTGCGCGATCATGTTCACCCATGGCAGTGAATGCATCACCCAACGCGTTTCGGTAGACCGCAACATCAGGCTTGCGTTCGATAGCGCACTCTATGAGCGCGATCGCATTTTGATATTGGCCTAGGTCGTGCGCGATCATGCCCAACAGAAACCAGGCGTTGGCTTGAGCGGGGTCACGCTCGAGTATGTCTCGGTACATCGCCTCCGCCTCTTGCAGCCGCCCGGCTTTGTGGTGTTCAAGAGCTCGTTCTAGTTCGGACATTTACTGGCAAGCCGATATTAAAAAAGTTTCGCTGGATGTTCGCGGCAGCCGCTTGCGCTGGGCCGCCGTTCGCTCGCTGCATGCTGTTGCGGCTTTCGCTAAGCGTCGATAGCATTGAGCTTAAGGCATGCCCGATCGACCCACAAGCGCACCGGACTCAGGAGCGGGATTCATGATTGCCAATGCCTTGACGATTGCCGGATCCGACAGCGGCGGCGGTGCCGGGATTCAAGCCGATCTCAAGACCTTCTCTGCGCTCAGCGTCTACGGCGCATCCGTGATCACGGCGCTCACCGCACAAAACACGCGTGAGGTGCGGGCGATTCACGATGTACCGCCAGCGTTCATCACCGCACAGATCGACGCCGTATTCGACGACATACGCATCGATGCCGTCAAAATCGGCATGTTGAGCCAGCCCGCGGCGATCGCTGCGGTGGCCCTCGGCCTCGAACGCCATGGCGCGTCGCCCATTGTGCTGGATCCGGTGATGGTGGCGAAAGGCGGGGATCTACTGTTGCAGCCGGAAGCGGTCGCGCATCTGCGCGAGCGCTTGCTGCCGCTGGCGACCGTGCTCACGCCGAATCTTTCCGAAGCCGGTGTGTTGCTGGATGAGCCGCCACCGGCCGACGAGCGCGCGATGGCCGACGCCTGCAAACGCTTGGCCCGCTTCGGTGCGCGTTTCGTGCTCTTAAAGGGCGGTCATCTGGACGCGGCGCAAAGCGTCGACATCCTGTACGACGGCACGCGCACCGTCCATCTGCCGGCGCCACGCATCAAGACGCGCAATTCCCACGGCACCGGCTGCACCCTCGCCAGCGCCATTGCCGCCTACCTTGCACGCGGACTCGCCGTACCCGACGCGGTGTCGCGGGCTAAGGCCTACGTGACGGCAGCGCTGCGGGCGGCCGATGCGCTCAGTGTGGGCAGCGGTCATGGCCCGGTGCACCACTTTCATGCGCTGTGGAGTGAGGATAAACCGGCGGGCTAGATTCGGCAGCCGTTGCGGTCCGCGCCGGCTGGCGATGCCAAGAACCCATCAAAATGCCCGGCAGCGCTAGCGCTCTGGGCACAAACGCAGAGCTCGCAGCGGCGCCGAGGCCGCCGAGCAAGCTAAAAATGTTTTTTCCAAAGAGCCTCTGCGCGCTCTGCGCCTTGGCGTTCTTGGCGTTGCTTCCAGGGCGCAACGGTCTGGGCAGTTATTTTTGGAAAGGGGTTTGTAAGAAACCCCGGGGGCGCTGTCCCAGTGTCGGCGATCACCCGCCGACACTGAGAACAGGATAACGAGGGTGCGACTAAGTGACTTCGATGCTTCGGGGCGCCGCCTCCTTAACCCGCGGCAAGCGCAAAGTGAGTACGCCGTCTTCGATCTTCGCGCTGATGCCGGCGCTGTCGATGTCCCGCGAGATGCTGAAGCTGCGGCTGAAATGGCCGACATTGTATTCGGTGTACACCGGCTTCAGATCCTCGTACTTTGCAAAATCGATCTGCCCCTCAACGGAGAGCACGTTTTTTTCCACCTTGATGTCGATGTTTTTCTTCTCGACACCCGGCATGTCCATCACCACTACCAGCGCCTCGTCGGTCTCATAGATGTCGGTATCGGGCACGTAGAACTTACCGGGCCGGGTTTTTTCCTCTTTCGTGCTGAGTTCCTTCTTGGCGAGTCTCTCCAGCTCCCTCTTCGACTGCACGTCTAATGTCTGCTCATTGGCCATAGTTACCTCCTAATATCAATAAGATCACGCGACAGCGCTTGCCGTCAGGCAATCGTGACCGTCCTCGCCTTGGCGCTTTCGGCACGCGGGACGAAGACCGCCAGGATGCCGTCGCGATATTCGGCCTTGACGCCCGCGGCGTTGATCTCCGCCGGAAAGTTGACGGTGCGATTGAAGCTGCCCGCCCGGCGCTCCCTTCGATGCAGGCTTGCGCCTTCGCCGTAATCAACGTTGCGCTTACCGGCAATCTGTAACTCGTTACCCTGAACCTTGAGCTCGATTTCTTTCTTGCTCATACCTGGCAGCTCCGTCACCACCACAAAATCATCATCCTGCTGGAATACGTCCACCGGCGGGAAGGCGCCTCGGCTCGTGGTGCCCATACCAAACCAATCACTGCTCATCGCTGCATCGAGCGCACGCTGCACACTCTGCAGGGTCTCGAAGGGGTCGGAAAATCGCATAATCATCGTCTCACCTCCTCTACGCACTGCCCAAACAGATGCCCCGGAACGCCCGTATATAGGGCTAAAGAGCGCCTTTTCAAGCCCGGCCAATGGGGCCACCGCTACTTGAAAAACGCTCGCGGTGGCCGCACGTCCACCCTGTTCAAGGGCTTGGCCTGAAGATTTAAGCTTGGCCGGGGGCCGCTTGGCCGCTGTTCCTTGGAGGCTGGGGAAAAAACCGATGCGCGTCGTTTCCTTTGCTCTCGCCGTTGTGCTGGCCGTCACAGTGCTGACGCTGCAGCCAAACGCGCCCGCCCAGGCGGCGCTGCCGCTGTTGGAAGGCGAGCAGCGGCTGCCGACGCTCTCGCCGCTGATGGAAAAAGTGACCCCGGCAGTCGTCAATATCGCCTCGCGCTCGCCCCCCGAGCAAAATCCGCTTTTTCGCGACCCGTTCTTCCGTCGCTTTTTCGAGCTACCCGAACCCCAGCCACAGATGAGCGCCGGCTCAGGCGTGATTGTCGATGCCGAAAAGGGCTATGTCCTGACCAACCATCACGTCATTGCCGACAGCACCGAGATCCTGGTCACGCTGAAAGACCGTCGCCGATTCAAGGCGACATTGGTCGGCAGCGACCGCGGCACCGATATTGCGCTGCTGCGGATCGAAGCCAGTAACTTGACGGCGCTGCCCTTCGGCGATTCGGACGCCCTCAAGGTGGGTGACTTCGTGGTGGCGATCGGCAATCCCTTCGGATTGGGACAGACTGTGACGTCCGGCATCGTCAGCGCGCTCGGTCGCAGCGTACTGAACATCGAGGACTACGAGGACTTCATTCAGACGGACGCCTCGATCAATCCCGGCAATTCCGGCGGCGCCCTGGTCAATCTCAGAGGCGAGCTCGTCGGCATCAACACGGCCATCATCGGTCCCACCAATATTGGTATCGGCTTCGCGGTGCCGAGCAACATGGCAGGTGCGGTCATGGATCAGCTCGCACGTTACGGCGAGGTCCGCCGCGGTCAGGTGGGCGTGATGATTCAGGACCTCACCCCTGACATCGCCAAGGCGCTGAATATCGCGCAGTCGCAAGGCGCCGTGATTACCCAGGTGCAACCCGGTTCCTCGGCAGAAAAGGCCGGTCTCCAAGCGGGCGACGTCGTCATCGAGTTGAATGGCCGGCCCGTGCGCAGCTCGAGTGACCTGCGCAACCGCATCGGCCTCGTACGCATTGGCGAGCAAGTCGAGTTGACCCTCCTGCGTAATGGCAAGCGCAAGACCCTGGCCATGCGCGTTGCCGCGCCCAAGGAAATCACCGCCGGACCCGGTACGCCGATGGAAAAGCTCGCGGGTGCCGCGTTTCAGGACATCCAGCCCGGTACGCCGGCCTACGGCAAGGTCGAGGGCGCGCAGATCGTGGAGGTCGAAATTGGCAGTCCGGCATGGCGCTACGGGCTTCGCGAAGGCGATGTGATCGTGGGTGTCAATCGCCAACGCATCAAGAACGCAGACGAGCTGAGGCGCGCGCTGCAAACGGCGAAAGATGTGATCGCGCTCAATATCGTTCGTGGCAACAGCCAGATGCTGATCGTGATTCGCTAGCGTTCGGTCATTTGCCACGCCGGTGTGCCGGAATCGTCTGGACAAACAGTGCGCGCAGTTGCCTATCCCCCCAGGACCCTCTTGCGACAAGGACCCCACCTCTGCAGATCTGGTATGATGCGGCCCGCGCCCGTCGAGTGGGGATGAAACCGCTTGCTACACAATCCTGGAAAAGAATAGTTGCACTATGATCAAAGCCATTTCATTTGACCTTTGGGATACCGTTATCCACGACAACTCGGATGAACCCAAGCGCGCGGCGAAAGGGCTGCGTTCGAAGAATGAGGAACGGCGGCACCTGGTATGGGAGGCCCTCGACCGCCATGAACCGATGCCCTACGAAAAAGTCGCGCTGGCCTATGACGTGATGGAAGCGGCCTTCAACCACGTCTGGCACGATCAGCACATTACGTGGACCGTCCGCGAGCGCGTGCAGGTCCTGCTCAACGGTCTGCGGCGAACCCTGCCTGACGATGACTTTGCCGCCGTGGTCACGGGACACGAAGAAATGGAGATCGCGATCGCACCCGACGCCATTGCCGGCATGGACCGAGCGATTGCCGAGCTGTCCAGGCGTTACAAGCTGTGCGTGGTGTCCGATGCCATCGTCACGCCCGGTCGCAACCTGCGAAAGTGGCTGGAAATGCACGCGCTCAAGGACCACTTCAGTGCATTCGCTTTCTCGGACGAGGTGGGTCGATCGAAACCCCATCCTGAAGCCTTTGCGGCGGCGGCACGCCAGATCGGCGTGGAGCTCACGGAGATGGTGCACGTCGGCGATCGTGACCATAATGATATCAAGGGCCCGCAGTCGCTCGGCATGAAGGCCGTTCTTTTTACAGCGACACGCGATCGGGACAAGGACACGACGTCGGCTGACGCCATCTGTGAACGCCCTGAGGACTTGCCCGCCATCATCGACCGTCTCGCGCGCGAGGGCACTTGAGAAGAAGGGAATTCTGCCATGACTGCGCAACCGCATTTTCTCGTCATCGACGGCTATCATCGTGACGGCCGCGAGGAGCTACGTGCCGGTGGGGCGACGCCCGCCGGCGAGCTTTATGCGCAGATGCTTAAGAAGATCTTGCCGACGTGCAAAGTCGACATCGTTTATCCGGCCGATCCCGGGGTATCGTTGCCTCGAGGTGCCGCGCTTGCGGACTATGACGGCATTGCCTGGACCGGTTCGAGCCTGACGATCTACGCCGACGACGCACGGGTGGCGCCGCAGGTCGAGCTCGCCAAGGCGGCGTTCGCCGCGGGGGTGCCCAGCTTTGGAAGCTGCTGGGCGGCACAGATCGCGGTGGTCGCTGCCGGGGGCAGCGTGGCCGCGCATCCGCGTGGTCGGGAAATGGGCATTGCCCGCAAGATCGCACTGACGCCCGAAGGCCAGAAACACCCGCTTTTTACCGGCAAGCCGATTGTGTTCGACGCCTTCATCAGTCATGAGGACGAAGTCACTCGCCTGCCTGGCGGAGCGGTGTTGCTGGCCTCGAATTCCTTCACGACCGTGCAGGCGGTCGCCGTCACACACAACGGCGGCACGTTCTGGGCAGTGCAATACCACCCCGAATACGACCTGCACGAGCTTGCGCGCCTGACCTATTGCCGCGCCGACAAGCTCGTCAGCAAGGGTTTCTTTGCCGATCGCGCGGCTGCGCTCGATTATGTGGACAAGCTCGAGGCGCTCCACCAAGACCCGAGCCGCAAGGATTTGGCGTGGCTACTGGGAGTGGACGACGATGTCATGGACGAACACAAGCGCCTCGTTGAGGTGCGAAATTGGATTGAGCGCCTGGTGTTGCCGGCGATGCGCGCTTGAGAGGCGAGTGCAAGTAAGCAATAACAAGGCGACAGTGTAAGGGACCGGCAACGACTGCTTGCCCTGAAACTTTCTACTCGGGTCTTCACTACCGACTGCGCACGATGGAGGAAAAACCCATGCAGGCGCCGAACCCCACCGACTTTTTTGACGTCCGGTCCTTGTTGAGCGACGAAGAGCGCATCGTTCAGGAAACGGTCGCGCGCTTTGTCGACGAAAAGGCGCTCCCCATCATCCCCAAGGCCTTTGCCGAACATCGCTTTCCGCGTGAGCTTGTGCCCGAGTTGGCGTCCATGGGACTGCTCGGCAGCACGCTTCAAGGCTACGGCTGCGCCGGCATCAACAACATCTGCTACGGGCTTGCTTGCCAAGAGCTCGAACGCGGGGATAGCGGCATTCGCAGTTTCGTGTCCGTGCAAAGCAGTCTCGTCATGTGGCCGATCTACACCTACGGCTCCGAAGAGCAAAAGGAGCGTTGGCTGCCGGCGCTGGCCAAGGCCGAGGCGATCGGCTGCTTCGGCCTCACCGAGTCCCATGGCGGTTCCGATCCGGGCGCCATGCACACCCACGCCAAGAAACAGGGCGGCGACTGGGTGATCAATGGCTCGAAGATGTGGATCACCAACGGCACGCTGGCCGACGTCGCGCTCGTGTGGGCGCGAACCGAGGACGGCGTGCGCGGTTTCCTCGTCGAAAAGGGCACGCCGGGTTTCGAGGCCCGCGATATCAAGAACAAATTCTCCTTGCGCGCGTCGGTCACATCGGAGCTTTATTTCGATAACGTGCGCGTGCCGGCAGACAACATGCTGCCCGGGGCGGAAGGGCTGAAAGGGCCCTTGGGCTGTCTCACCCAGGCCCGCTACGGCATCACCTGGGGTGCGATCGGCGCGGCGATCGCCTGCTTTCGCGAAGTGCTGGAGTTTTCTCAAACCCGGACGCTGTTCGAGCGACCCATCACCCACACCCAGACCGTGCAGCGCCGATTGGCGGAGATGGTGCGCCGAATCACGACCGCCCAGCTGCTGTCATTGCAGCTCGGCCGCTTGAAGGATCAAGGCCGCATGCATCCGAGCCAGGTGAGCCTGGCGAAGTGGAACAACGTGCGCATGGCACTCGACATCGCCCGCGATGCGCGCGACCTGCTCGGCGGCGGCGGCATTACCATCGAGTACTGCCCGATCCGGCACATGCTCAATCTCGAAAGCGTGGTGACCTACGAGGGCACCGAGACCGTGCACGAGCTCGTGATCGGGCGCGAGCTCACAGGGGTGAATGCGTTCTAACTTCAGTAGCGAGTGGCGAGTAACGAGGGAAGGAGAAAACAGTCATCAACTCGCTACGGCTCCTCTAATCCCAACGCCTGCTTCAACGGACCCAGATGCTTATCGTAGTGGCGCCCGCGGCCGATGGCACTGGCGTAGATCGGCTGACGCACCTGCCAGCTGCTCGCGGTCTGCACCGCACGCTTTTTTCGGTGAGGGACCAGGCAACGCTTGTCCCAAGGCACATCAAGAAACTCGATTAACGCCCGCACTTGGCCTTCGGGGTCTGCCACCAATTCCTCGTAGCGTATCTCGTGGATCGCCATGGGCAATGCCTCGCGCCAATGACCCATGAGGCGCCGGTATTGGCGGTAAAAGAAACCGATATCGCCGAGATCGTAAGCGTAGTCGTTGCCGTGATGGAAGTGCTGGAAGTAGATCGACAGGCAGGTATCGAGGGGGTCGCGTTGGCAGTGCACGATGCGCGCGTGCGGAAAGAGCAGCGCGATGAAGCCGAGATGCATGAAATTGGCCGGCATCTTGTCAGTCACGCGCGCGGCATCATCCCCGGCCATCCGGCAGAGGTGCGACTCGTAGGCGGCGGCGAGCTCGCGGCTCGTGTTCGCGTCGAGTGCTGCCGCCGACTCGGGGTAGGGACCCGCTGTGCGCTCGAAAGCAGTAATAAGGTCGGCGATTTTGGTCAGCTCGCCTGCGCCGCGCGCGAGCGGATGGCTCGCGATGATCTGCTCGACGAGGCTCGTGCCCGAGCGGGCCATGCCGACGACGAACACCGGTCGTTCCGAGTTGACGCCATAGCCGTTGCGTGCCTGAAAGAACGTCCGATCAAAGGTACGTAACACCCCCTCGGTCTGCACCTCGAGCTTGCCCCGATCGAAACGCGCGCACCGATGCTTGAGCGCATTCCCCTCGCGGTAGTGGCAAAACGCTTTCTCGTAGGCACCGCAGTCATTGCAGATCTTGCCCAGCGCGAAATGCAGCTGCGCCGCATCGCTTTCCGGGATCTCGGGGCGCGCCAGAAGGGCGCCGATCGCTTTTACATCCGCATCCTCCAGGTTCGCATAGCGCTTGATGTTCGAAAGACCGAAAAAGGCTGCGGCGCACTCGGGCTGGCAGCGCAAGGCCTCGCGGTAGCTCTGCTCCCCTTCCCGGAATCGGCCCTCCGACGCACGCAATGCGCCCAGGACCAAATGCGCGGACGGGTTTCGGGGATCGAACGCAAGGGCGTGCTTTAGGCTCTGCTCGGCTGCATCGAGTCGGCTTTGTGCGTCGAGCACACGCGCGAGCGTGACATGCACATCGGCGTTCTCGGGGTGGACGAGCAGGACCTGCCGGTAGCAGGCCTCGGCTTCCTCCAACTGGCCGGCCTGCTCAAGAACCGACCCGAGCGTAAACCGGGCACCCGCGTGATTCGGTGATAATTCAAGCGCGCGCCGAAGGGCGCTCTCAGAATCTCCAAGGCGGCCCAGCCGCGCCAAAACCCCGCCCACGCCCACATAGAAATCGGTCCGATCCGGTGCGAGCGCGATCGCCTTCTGCCAGGCCGGGAGCGCTGCCTCGTCCTGCCCGAGCGCTGCGAGCGCCCTGGCCACACTGGCTTGCGCCTCGGCATCGCCGGGGTCGAGCTCCACTGCCCGCCGCGCGTGGACGATCGCCTCATCGAAGCGTCCGCTTTCGTGAAGGGCTGCCGCCAGGTTGGCGTGCGCGAGCGCGTAGTCGGGGGCGAGCGCGACGGCTCGGCGGTAATGCTCGATGGCGTCGTCTCTGCGGTCGAGCTCTCTCAGGGCGCTGCCAAGGCTGTTGTGAGCCTCGACAAAGTCGGGGGCCATGGCAATCGCGCGGCGAAAATGTGCTGCCGCTTCTTCCGCCTTGCCCATGCCCGCGCACGCGAGCCCGAGATTGTAGTGATACTCCGCGGGCACATCATCGGGGGCCGCAGCGATCGCCTGGCCGATCCAGTCAGCGGCCGCTTCAGGACGCGCGGTTTGCAGCGCAAGGCTTCCTAATAAGAACAACGCATGGCGATCGTCCGGCGTCCGCTTTAGGATCTGGCGATACAGCGCCTCGGCCTCCGCCAGGCGGCCAGCTTCGTGGTTGGCGACCGCCGTTTGCAAGAGATCCGAAAGATTGCTCACCCAAGAACCTTCGCCCCGCCGGCAACGCTCACTGGGGTTCGCGGTGGGGCTTACCGATCGGCTGGCCGGGCTCTGGCGGACTTCCTGGGTGCTCCAGCGCTGCCGCCAGACTTGTGCGGGCTTCCGTCAGATCCGGGTCGAGCTCCACGGCACGCCGGTAGACCGCTACGGCCTCGTCGATGGCACCGACTGTCTCTAGCGCGCGGCCGAGGTTCAGATGCAACGCTGCGCTGTCGGGTTTGAGCTCGATGGCCCTGCGGTAGCACGCCAGCGCCGTCTGCGTGTCGCCCTGCCGGCGCAACGTCCCGGCGAGATCGTTCAACACGTCGAAGGCGTCCGGCTGCAGACGCAACGCGGTGCGATAGGTGTCCACCGCTTCATCGAGCCTTTCCTGAGCGCGAAGCACGCCGGCGCGATTGTAGTGCGCCTCCACATAGTCCGGGCGCAGCCGCAGCGCCTTGTCGTAGCACGCCAGTGCGGCCTCGAGGTCTTCGAGACACCCGTAGACGTTGCCGAGACTGTTCTCATAAACCGGATCGTCCGGTTCGAGGGTGACCGCTTCGCCGATGAGCTCGAGGGCGACGTCGTAGTAGCCGCTCTGATAGACGATGACGCCGAGCAGATGCCAGGCATCGGCGTTGTCGAAATCCTGGCGCAGGACCTCGCGGTAAATCAGCTCCGCTTCGGGCAAGTTACTCTGCTCGTGGAAGCGCAGGCCGATCTCGAGCAGCTTCTGCACGCGGGTTTCCTTCGCGTGCGGCGCGCGCTCGATCGCACCCGTGATCTTCTTGATTCGATAAAGTGGAGATTCCTGAGCCACTTTCTACATCTCTCGCGTAAAGCTAACCCGAGCACCAATTGGACTGGCCCTGTGCGGCAGATACTATACGAAGCGGCGAAACTCGCAAATGTCGCCCCTCTCTAGAGCGGTGAGTAAGAAAAAAAAGGCCCATGCAGCGCATGGGCCCTCATTCCATACCCCCGTCGGGGGCAAGCTATTGCTTTCTTATTTGTTCTTGCACTTTCTACTATTGCAGTCGGTTGTTGTCAGATGAAATTACTTCCACTTGATCCGGCTGCCGACGGTGAGGGACGAG
>CAYGAS010000017.1:0-15345 GCA_964347935.1 uncultured Nitrospiraceae bacterium
TAATAAAGACATTGGGTTCGAAGACCAGGTAGATATCGCCGGAACGCTTAGGGTGGAAATTCTTCAGGATTGAACGTATCAAAGGTGTATCGGGCAAATTCGCTGTGCGCAACGCCGAACTCGATATCGCATAGGCGATGCCTTTGAACTTCATAACTTCCTCTGCGACGGCTTGTTCTATCGCCGCTTTATTCAAGCGCTTTTTACGAATCAGATCGTGATTGAGATAAATATACGGATGAAAGTAAGCTTGAATTAACTCTTCACCGATACCGAATTTTTTCTTCAATGCCGCAATTGCAGGTTTCTTATCCAGGGACTTTGTATCGAAGTGATGTGCCTTATCGACACCCAGGGTATGTAGATAGCCCGGTACTTCTGGTTGTCCGTGATCGGCGGACAATACGATCAAGGTATTTCTCAATCCGACCTTTTTATCAATATAGGCAAACAAATCCGCCAAGGTGTGATCCAAGTGCGCAAGATTATCTTCGCTTTCCAAACTAGAGGCTCCGAATAAGTGGCCAACGTAGTCGGTTGAGGAAAAACTAATCGCAAGATAGTCCGGTATTTTGTCCTGACCAAGGCCTTCATTTGCTATTAATGTTTTAGCAAAGTCCAGCGTTAATTTGTCACCGACCGGGCTCAGTGTTAAGCGTGTACTAAAGTATTTATCATCGGCTTTACCATAGGCATGTGGAAATGTCCTGCCAAAACCCGGGAAGTTGGTTTCATATTGTCGATCATCTGCTTTAACAAATAGATATTTCGATGGTGAATGTAACAGCTGCCATGACTTACCAGCATAGGCCATAGCTGGTTTAGCCGCGTTCCACTTATTCACCCAGTCAGGATATTGTTGGTAATAATAAGTGCTGGTAACAAACTCGCCGCTTTTCTTGGAGAACCAGAAAGCCTTACCTGCATGCCCGGCCATCGCCACCGCACCGCGGTCCTTGACCGACACGGAAAATATTTTTGATTGTCCGGCAAAATAAATGGCCAGCTCGTCGCTAAAAGTAGATACAAGAATATTATTAGGGGAACGACCATCCACCTTGGCCGCCTTCTGAGTAGGATCGATCTCGGTCTTCTTATCGACGTCGGCGCCGGGAGTAAGCAAACGGTAACCAGCGTCCTCTATATTATAGGTAAGACGTCCTTGCTCACGATCAAACCAGACATTCGCCACCATGCCGTGAGCAGCAGGTGTCGCACCCGTGGCTAAAGAAGTGTGTCCCACTATGGTTTCCGTATTCGCATGTTGATAATGAGCATTACTGTAGTGAATGCCCTTATTTAACAGGTAACGAAAGCCACTCCCGCCTAGTACATGGTTAAAACGGCTCGGGAAATCACCACGTAGCCCATCGATGGTAATCTGTAAAATAAGTTTTGGTTGTTCGCCTGCCTGGACGGGTGTGGTAGATAAAAATAGACAAGTCAATACCAAAACCATATGCAGAGCAGACCATTTAGATAACATGTTGTGTAGATGGTTTTTCATTCAAGTTAACATCTTTTAATGACCCATTAACTTAATTTTTCGGCAATAAAGTTAGGTTAACGTTGTATAGAGCAGTTCGTGGTGGCTACCGCCACCACGAACTAGTCATCACAACTCTTTACTCAAATACTCATCGTGGCAGCGGAAAACGCCAACTCTCCAAAGACTTCAGTACTTTCATCGCTCTTAGAGCGAGCGGATATAGGGTCAGACTCGATTTATCTTGCCCTCCCCGGCCTCCCCTTGGGCAGTGGCGCTGCCTGCCGCCCGGCCAGGCGCTCGATTCTACGCCGGAAACGCTCATCGCCTAGCACCCAAGCCTTATGGGTTGCCTCGCGAATCGTCGTGAGTTCTGCTCTCGGGATCTGGGCTCGAAAGAGTTCTCGATACGCTGCCTGCCTTGCTTTCGCGCTTCGCCCCAGCCTTAGGTAGAGCGCGTGAGCCTGCACCACCGCATTCGATTGGCCGTGCGCATGGGCACGGTAACTTGACCAGCGATACGCGCGCGGGTGCCCGGCAATCCGGGCGCGCACGGGGTTGAGCTCAATATAGCGCATAAAGGTTAGTAGATAACGCTCGGTGTCAATCAGCGTTGCTCGATAGCGCCCCGCCCACAGCGTACCGGTGCGCTCGATAGGTGTAACTGAAATACGGCACATAGCGCCGACCCACGGATTGCAGCGTCTTCGGTAAGCTTACCTCAGTGGCGGGACTCACCAGCAGATGCACATGATTGGTCATCAGCACGTAGGCGTGGATGGCCAGGCGCTGGCGCTGCGCAGCTTGTTGCAGACACTTGAGATAGAGGCGGTAGTCATCCTCGGCAGCGAAGATTGCTTGGCGGTTATTGCCGCGCTGAATCACATGCAGCGGCTGACCTTTGACGAAATACCGCGGGAGTCGGGCCATGGGTAGGCCTCCGTTCTTGCGCCTACCCTACTCTAACGGGTTGACTGCCGTAACTCGAGTCTGACTCTATTTACTCCTACTTAAGGGGGATCACGATGCGCCGATTATTGCACAGGCATTCTGGCGGTTCATGCACAAGGCGTTGCGAGAAACAGGCTTGCAACAGCGATCCGGGCGCGTGACTCGTGATTCGTTAGCCGTGAACCGCCTCCTATTCAATGTATGCCTAACCTGGCATCATACACGACCCAACCACCGAGCGTTCCTACCGAGATAACAATGGGAGGACAAACACAATGGCAGAAGGCAGTGACACAGCGGTAAGCGCTACACCGGACAGTTTGAGCCTGATTCAGAAGAACTGGGGTTGGCTGCTTTTGTTGGGCATCATCTTTATTTTTCTAGGCACGATCGGGCTCGGCATGCTGTTCGGCCTGACGATGGCGAGCGTAATATTTTTTGGCGTGTTGTTGCTTTTGGGCGGCGGCGCGCAGTTCGTCGACGCCTTCAAGTGCAAGGGCTGGAAGAGCATCGTTTGGCACGTGCTGATGGCGATTCTCTACGTCGTCGCGGGCGTCGCCGTCATTTCCGACCCCGTGCTGGCTTCGGCACTGATTACACTGGTATTGGCCGGCACCATCGCCGGCGCCGGCGTCGTGCGCGTGATCATGGCCTTTCAACATCGCGGGTCGAAAGGCTGGGTGTGGGTGCTCGTGAGTGGCATCATTTCTATCGTGCTCGGGCTGGTGATTTTCGCCAAATGGCCGGTTTCGGGGCTGTGGGTCATCGGTCTCTTCGTGGCGATCGAGATGATCACCAACGGCTGGTCGTATATTTTGCTGGCTTTGGCTGCAAGGAGCGCCGGCAAAGCAACGCCGACGGGCGCCGCGCCTGCGCAAGCCTGAGCGATCCGGGTGATCGACAAACGCGGATCGGGGCGCAGCGCTACTTGAGGAACCCGCCGTAGACCTTGACGTAGGCAAGCAGGCCGTCGTAGACGATGTTCGCCTCGGCGATCTCCTCGGCATCGGCGTCCCCGGTCTCGACATTGAGCGAAAAGCGATTGAAACCGAAGCCGAAGCCGACATTCTTGAAGGTGTGATGCTCGACCGCGCTGCGCAGGTCGAGCATGGTGCCTTTGAAATCGCGCGCCTTCAGAAAAAAGAAGTCGAATGCGTTGATCCACTTCCATCGCGGCGTGATGTTGTAATTGAAAATAAAGCGCCCGACCGGAAGCGGTGCCGTGAAGTCACTGCTCTCCTGAATGACCGGATCGTTCACGTCCTGGAGTTTGAGATCCACTTTGGCCGCAGACTTCGGGCCGCGGGTGTGTCATTTGAGGATCGTCAAGACCTACTGGGGCACAAGTCGGGACGGATTACAACTCATTACAGCGGCCCAGAGCTTAGCAATCTGATCGCGGCCGCGAATAAGGTATGCAGGGAAGGGTCCCGCAAAAGTCCCGCACTGGTCTTGCTCAAGCACAAGGCGGTTCGCTAACCACCTGAATTATTGGCGCGCCCGGAGAGATTCGAACTCCCGACCACCTGGTTCGTAGCCAGGTACTCTATCCAACTGAGCTACGGGCGCGTGCATTCAGGGCGCGAATAGTAACAAACCCCTGCATCTGGTGCGACTGCGGCCTGTCGGCTGGCACCGCGGATAGGGACATCGCACCGCAATCTAGACTTCTCGTTCTTCTTGACCTCCATGGTCTCTGTCGTGAGATTGCGTCTTCGTTAGTTCCCTCCCCACCTGTGAAGGAGGCTTAGGGAGGAGGTAAAAAGAAATGTGCCCGTGTGGGCCCAATTCGTTTTCTTGGCGGAGAGATAGGGATTACTGCGTACTTTCTGCGCTTCGCTTTCCTGCGCCGCTTGAAAGCCCGGGCTTCGCCATCCGTTGCGAACCCGCTCGCCCGTGTACTTCGCCCTCCGGGCCGCCGCTTCGCGGCGTTTCGAATCGCCCCCGGCGATTCTGGTCGCACCCTGTTCTCGGGTTCGAACCCCGGTGCGCCAATCATTAAAAAAGCCGACCCGGGGGTCGGCTTTTTTAATGATTGGCGGAGAGAGAGGGATTCGAACCCTCGATGGAGTTTTTAGCCCCATACTCCCTTAGCAGGGGAGCGCCTTCAGCCAACTCGGCCATCTCTCCCGATCAGCCGGCAGCATACTCACTGGCAAAGCTGGCGTAAAGACAGCCGTCAAGCAGAATTTTCGCGCGCCTGGACAATCGGAACGTCGTTTCCGTTGCCCTCGCTCTCGCTCTCGCGCTCACGCTTGATGCGCTCGTAAATCTCTTCCCGGTGAACGGGGACATCCTTGGGTGCGTTGATACCGATGCGCACCTGGTTTCCTTTGATCCCGAGTACGGTGACCTGAACCTCATCCCCAATGTTCAGGGTTTCGCCTATGCGTCTCGTTAAAATCAGCATCGTGCTGTACTCCTTTAACCATTCAATAGCGATCCGTTACCCACATCCAAATGATGGCGCGTGCCAAAAAACGGCCTGCGCGACGGTCCTTGTCAGTCCCTGTTATGCTCGACGCCTGACGCAGACAGGCAAATCATGCCCTTCCGTGGGGCATCTGCTATCAGTGGGAGCGCACGGCTTGTATTTTTGTATGCCTTTTTAGACCCCGTTCGAAGGGCCTCAGTATACACTCCCTCCCCTCACGAACAGCATATATGCAGGTTCCATGCCAGCCGGGAGGAGGGTCTGGCTAGCTGGTCGGCCCTGGGACCTGGTCCAGCCCAAAGGCGCTGTGCAGCGCCCGGACGCCCAGTTCCAGGTACTTCTCCTCCACCACCACCGAAATCTTGATCTCGGAAGTCGAAATCATCTGGATATTGATGCCCTCGGCCGCGAGCGCCTGGAACGCGGTGGCGGCGATGCCGGCGTGCGAGCGCATGCCCACACCGACGATGGAAATCTTGACGATCTTATCGTCGCCCGTGACGTTGCCAGCCGAGAGTTCTTCCGAGACTTTCTTCAGTATGTTCATGGCCTTAGGATAATCCGCCCGGTGCACGGTGAAGGTCATGTCCGTGAGCCCGTCGGCACCGACGTTCTGCACAATCATGTCCACATCGATGCTGGCGGCGCCGACCTCGGCGAACAGCTTGTGCGCCACGCCGGGCCGATCGGGCACATCCGTCACCGTGAGCTTGGCCTCATCCCGCGTGTAGGTAACCCCTGAAATCAGTGCGTCTTCCATCTGCTTTTCCTCATAGGCAATCAGTGTACCCGGTCCTTCCTCGAACGACGACAAAACGCGCAGCGGCACCCTGTAACGGCCGGCAAATTGCACCGAACGCGTCTGCAGCACCTTGGCGCCGAGGCTGGCGAGCTCGAGCATCTCTTCCACGGTGATGCGATCGAGGCGCCGCGCTTCCGGGACGATACGCGGATCGGCCGTGTAGATACCATCCACGTCGGTGTAGATCTGGCACTCGTCGGCCTTGAGCGCTGCGGCCATGGCGACCGCCGTCGTGTCCGAGCCGCCGCGCCCGAGTGTGGTGATATTGCCCTCCTCGTCCACGCCTTGAAAGCCGGCAACGACGACGACGCGACCGCGCGCCAGGTCCTTGCGCACGCGCGCGTCGTCGATACCGCGGATCCGCGCCTTGCCGTGCACATTGTCGGTAAGGATGTGCACCTGGTGACCCATGTACGAGCGCGCATCGTAACCACGATGCTGCAACGCCATACTTAGCAGTGATGCCGTCTCCTGCTCGCCGGTGGCAATGAGCACATCGAGCTCGCGCGGCGGCGGGTTCGGGTGGACCTCTCGCGCCAGCGTGAGCAGGCGATCGGTCTCGCCGCTCATGGCCGATACGACCACGACGAGCTCGTTGCCCTGGTCGCGGTTGCGTGCGACACGCTCGGCCACAGCATTAATACGCTCGCAATTGGCGACCGACGTGCCGCCATACTTTTGCACGATAAGGCCCATAGTTAGGGTAGCAATAACATTACACGCATTCCCTGTGCAAGCGCGTCCGTGTGTGGTTGCCTATGGCAGGCGAGTGTCGGTGATCAGTGCAACTGCTGGGCGAGCCAGTCCGTCACGCCCGCCAGCGCGGCGTCGAGCTTCGAGGGGTCATTACCGCCGGCCTGGGCCATGTCCGCGCGTCCACCGCCTTTGCCGCCGACGTGACCGGCGACCTCATTGACCAGCGCGCCGGCGTGAATGCGCTTGGTGAGATCCTTGGTCACGCCCGCCACCAGCAGGACCTTGTCGCCCTGTACGGCGCCGAGGACAATCGCGCCACCCGTGCCGAACTTGTCCTTGAATCGATCGACAGCCGTGCGCAGCCCCTTGGCGTCTGCGCCATCCAAGCGCGCGGCCAGCACCTTGATGCCATTGACCTCCTGCACCTGCTCATCCAGCGCGCCACCCCCACCGGTGGCGAGGCGGCGGCGAAGCTCATCGAGATCCTTCTCCAGCATGCGCACGCGCTGGCCCAGCTGCTCCACCTTCTGCTCTGCATCCTCGGGCGTGCCCTTGACCTTCTCGGCGATGCGCCTGAGGCGAACTTCGGTCGCATGGACGTAGTCGAGCGCCCCCTGGCCGGTGAGCGCCTCGATGCGGCGCACCCCCGCGGCGATGCCGCTCTCGGCGACAATCTTGAAACAACCGATGTCGCCGGTGCGGCGCACGTGCGTGCCTCCGCACAGCTCCGTGGAGAAATCGCCCAGGCTTAGCACCCGCACATCGGCGTCGTATTTCTCGCCGAATAGCGCCACAGCACCGGAGTCGAGCGCTTCCTGGAGCGGCAGCACGCGGGTGCGTGCCTCGAGGTTGGCGCGAATCTCGTCGTTCACCAGTCGTTCGATCTCCTCCAGCTGCGCCGGCGTTATCGGCTCGAAATGCGAGAAGTCGAAACGCAAACGCGCGGCTTCGACCAGCGAGCCTTTCTGCATCACGTGCGAGCCGAGAATTTTCTTCAACGCGGCATGCAGCAGGTGCGTCGCCGTGTGATTGCAGACCGTAGCCTGGCGTCTGGCGTTCTCGACCTCGGCGATCACGCGATCGCCGACCCGTAGCTCGCCGCGTTCCATGCGCCCGATGTGGGCATGGGACTTTTGCGTGTCCGCCACAGCGAAGCTCGCATGATCGGTACGCAACCGCCCCCGATCACCGACCTGGCCGCCGGCCTCGGCGTAGAACGGTGTGCGATCCAGGTAGACGATGCCCTCTTCGCCTGCGGCGATGCTTTGCACCGGCGCATTGTCGACATAGATATGCCGCACCACGCCTTGGTCCGCGGTAGTCTGGTAGCCGGTAAACTCGGCATCCTCGACCTCGATCGCCTGCGCCTGCATGCTCATCTTGAACGTCGAGGCTGCTCGTGCCCGCTCGCGCTGCTGCTCCATCTGTTTCTCGTAGCCCTCCATATCGACCGACACCTCGTGTTTGCGGGCATAGTCCGCGGTGAGATCGGCCGGAAACCCGTAAGTATCATAAAGCTTGAACACCGTCTCTCCGGGCAGCACCTTGCCCGACAACTTGCGCAGCGCCTCGTTCAGAATCTTGATGCCTTGCTCGAGCGTCTCGCTAAAGCGTTCCTCCTCTTGTTTAAGCACGCGCTCGACCTGCTTTTGCGCCTTCGGCAGCTCCGGATAGGCCTCGCCCATCTCTTTGCGCAACGGCGCCACCAGCTTGTAGAAGAACGGCTCGCGCAACCCGAGCTCGTAACCGTGTCGGGCCGCGCGTCGGATGATTCGCCGCAGGACGTAACCCCGGCCTTCGTTCGACGGCACCACGCCGTCGACCACCAGAAAAGCGCATGCACGTATATGATCGGCAATCACCCGCAGCGACGGATTGTCCGTGTCCTTGACCCCGGCGAGCTTGGCGGCGGCCGTGATCAGGTTTTGGAACAGATCGATGTCGTAGTTGCTGTGCACACCCTGCATGACTGCGGCCATGCGTTCGAGCCCCAGGCCGGTGTCCACTGACGGCCGCGGCAACGGATGCAGCGTCCCCTGCTCGTCACGGTTGAATTGCATGAACACCAGATTCCAAATCTCGACATAGCGATCACCGTCTTCGTCCGGACTGCCCGGCGGTCCGCCCTCGACCTCTGGGCCATGGTCGTAAAAAATCTCCGAGCAGGGCCCGCACGGCCCGGTCTCACCCATGGCCCAGAAGTTACTGTCCGCGCCCATGCGCCGGAAGCGCTCTTGCGGCACACCGATGTCGCTGAGCCATATCTCCGCCGCTTCATCGTCATCCTCGTAGACCGTCGCCCACAACCGCTCAGGCGGCAAGCCGTAGTCCTTAGTCAGCAGCTCCCAGGCGAAATGAATCGCGTCGCGCTTGAAATAATCGCCGAAACTGAAGTTGCCCAACATTTCGAAAAAGGTGTGATGACGCGCCGTATAACCGACGTTCTCGAGGTCGTTGTGCTTGCCGCCCACGCGCAGGCAACGCTGCGCCGTCGTCGCACGCTTGTACGGTCGCTTGTCCTTGCCGAGAAACACGTCCTTGAACTGGACCATACCCGCATTGGTGAACAGCAGCGTGGGATCGTTGGCCGGCACGAGCGGGCTCGAGGGCACAATCTCATGACCCTGCCACTTGAAGTAGTCGAGAAAACGCTGACGGATCTCCGTACTCTTCATCGCTCGCTCTGTCGGCTCAGTCGACTTCGTTCAACACCGATTGAATCTGATCGAACGTAAAACCGCGATACTGTAAAAAACGCGCCTGACGGGCGCGTTCCTGATAACTCCTCGGTCGTCGGTCGCCAAACTTCTTACGCCGTACGCGCTTTAAGATCTCCAACCACAGGGGATCGGACATGTCCACAAAGCGCTCAATCAGTTCCTCATCGACACCCTTGTCCTGCATCTCCTTCTTGATGCGCAACGGCCCGTAACCGCGCTCGCGTCGGGCCCGCAGCAGGTCCTCGGCGAATCGCCCATCCGAGAGTAGCTGGCGCGTCTCCAGTTCCTGTGCCACCTCGGCGGCAAGCTCGGCGGCACAGCCCTTGCGAACGAGCTTTTGTTGCAGCTCGTGCAGACTATGCTCGCGCCGCGCCAACATATCGAGCGCCATGCGGCGCGCGCGTGCCGCATCGATCGGTGTTTGGCTCAGGCCTCGACCTCCTCCGCCGCGGCGAGCTCGCTTTCCTGCTTCGTCGCCTTGCCGAGATCCAGCTTGTCGCGGATGCGCGATTCGATCTCGGCAGCGACATCTGCGTGCTCCTTCAGAAACTGGCGCACGTTGTCCTTGCCCTGGCCGATGCGATCCTTGTTGTAACTGTACCACGCCCCAGATTTCTCGACGACGCCGTAGCCGACCCCCAGATCGATCAGCTCACCCTCCTTGGAGATGCCTTCGTTGTACAGAATATCGAACTCACAGGTCCTGAACGGCGGCGCCAGCTTATTCTTGACGACCTTTACCCGCGTCTGGTTGCCGACCACTTCCTCGCCTTTCTTGATGGCGCCGATGCGACGAATATCCAAGCGCACCGAGGAGTAGAACTTGAGGGCGTTGCCGCCGGTGGTGGTCTCCGGGTTGCCAAACATCACCCCGATCTTCATGCGGATCTGGTTGATGAATACGACCAAGGTGTTGGAGCGTTTGATGTTCGCCGTGAGCTTGCGTAGTGCCTGCGACATCAGGCGTGCCTGCAGGCCCATGTGCGAGTCGCCCATCTCGCCTTCGATCTCGGCCTTGGGCGTGAGCGCCGCCACCGAGTCGATTACGACCACATCCACCGCCCCCGAGCGCACCAGCATGTCGGTGATCTCGAGTGCCTGCTCGCCGGTATCCGGCTGTGATACCAGCAAATCGTCGACCTGCACCCCGAGCTTCTGTGCATAGCTCGGGTCGAGGGCGTGCTCGGCGTCGACGAAGGCGGCCGTGCCACCGAGCTTCTGCGCCTCGGCGATGGCCTGCAGAGCGAGCGTCGTCTTGCCCGAGGACTCCGGTCCGTAGATCTCGACCACCCGCCCGCGCGGCAGACCGCCGATGCCGAGCGCAATGTCGAGACTCAGCGAGCCACTGGGAATTGCCTGCACATGTTGCACCGTCCCGTCGTCGCCGAGACGCATCACCGAGCCTTTACCAAACTGCTTTTCGATCTGACCGAGGGCGGCGCTCAGCGCCTTGCGCTTGTTAGTGTCCATCGTCGACTCCTGATGCGGTGTTAGCGGTCCGAGACCAGTAGAAACCCGAGAAGGACCCACCGAGCAGCGGTCCTTGCGTTCGAGAGATTATTCCACAACTCGACAGAAGCGTCCTCCCCACCGGGAAACGGCATTTTAGCGGTAACGGCCCGGGCGCGGCCGTTTGGGACGGGCTGGCAGCCGGCGCCCGAGCACAGCCCCTGGACTCGAGGAGCCTTGGCGCGCCGGCTTCGGGGTTGGCTGCTTCAGCGTGCCCGGCGCTGCAAGGCGCGATCGTGCAGCGGGGCCAGCATGAGCTGCGAGGCGACAGCGCCCACGAGCGCCAGAAACATGTCCCATTGCGTGTCCCAGACATCGCCTTGCGTAGCGAGAAAGGCCGTGGCTGCCGATCCGGTTAGCAATGCCGCCCACCATTCGAACAACTCGTAAGAGGCGCTTATCGCAAGACACACACAGGCCACGAGCGTGAACAACCATTTACCCGGGGTAAGCGGTGACAAGCGAAGCAAAACCTCGCGTGCGATGATCGCCGGAAAGAAACCCTGCGCGAAGTGGCCCAGCCGATCGTAGTGATTGCGCGCCAGATCAAAGGTGTCGCGCAGCCAATTGAATAGCGGCATCTCGGCGTAGGTATAGTGCCCGCCGATCATGAGAATCGCCGCATGCAGCCACACGAGCACGTACACCAGGCGGGTGAACTGGAAACGAGTATAGGTGGCGGCCAGGATCGCCAACCCGATAACGACCGGTGCAACCTCCAGCACCCAGGTCAGGCGATCCCGCGGTGCGACGCCGGACCAGATGAAAAGTGCCAGCAACGTTGCTGACAGAAGCGCAAAAAACTGTCTGTCGGTCACTCGCCCACCACCCCCTAGCGTCTGTGCTGACGAACGGCGTCAAAATCCTCAGCAGTAGTCATGTTCGCGAAACCAGTCAATGGCATCGCGCAGAGCCTGCTCGACGGGTCGCGGATCGAAGCCGAGCTCGCTCCTTGCCTTGTCGATAGAGAAAAACATGTACTTCTTGGCCAGCCGCACGCCATCTACGCTGATGCGCGGTTCGCCACCCGTCATGCGCGCCCACATCTCCGACAGATGCGCGAAGGGCAAAACCACGTTCGGAGGCAAACGCAGGCGCGGCGGAGGATGACCGCTGATATCGGCAATCGCCCGCAGAATTTCTATCAAGGTCATATTGCGCGCGCCCAGGATATAGCGTTGCCCGATACGGCCACGTTCAAACGCAAGCACGTGGCCAGTGGCGACATCGTCAACGTGCACCACGTTCAAGCCCGTATCCACGTAGGCCGGCATGCGTCCCATCGCCGCGTCGAGCACCAGGCGTCCTGTCGGCGTCGGCTTGAGATCGCGCGGCCCGATGGGCGCGGAGGGGTTAACGATCACCGCCGGCAACCCGGCTTCTTGCACGAGCTTCTGGACTTCCTGCTCGGCCAGAAACTTCGAACGCTTGTAATGGCCGATCATCTCCGCCAGCGTCACCGGCGTATCCTCGTTGCTCGGGCTGCGATCCCCGTTCAGACCCAGGGTCGCAACACTGCTCGTGTACACGATACGTTTTACGCCCGCTGCACTAGCAGCCAGCATCAACTCGCGTGTGCCGCGCACGTTGATGCGATAGAGTTCCTCAGGGTTCGGGACCCAAATGCGATAATCGGCGGCGACATGAAACAGGGCCTCGCACCCCTTAAGCGCGCTTTCGAGCGATAGTGGATCGACGAGATCGCCGGTCGTCACGGAAACGGGCAATCCCTCTATATTGCCGCGGTTGCTTTGCGCCCTGAGCAATACCCGCACCTCGTGACCGGCCCGCAACAGCCCGCGTACGACGGCGGAGCCGATAAATCCTGACGCACCGGTCACGAGCGTTGTCATCGTCTGACCCTGCCATCAAGTGGCATGATCCGCACTCGATTCCCTCCAGCGCAGATGCGGTCCCGCGAGCCTGGCCACTTGCGTCAACGTAGCGTAGGCGGCGCGACTGTCGCGCAGCAAGCGCATGCAGTCCATGATCGCCTGCGGTCGTCTCAGCAACTTCGCCGCCAGCAGCGACAAACGCCAGTTGCCGTGCGCATCGACCGCACCGAGCACTTCTTGCGGAATCGCTGTATGAGCGGCATCCGCGACCGCGCGGATTACGATAAAGGGCACGCCTGCTCGAGCGGCCACCGCCGCCACGGCCACGCTTTCCATGTCGACCGCCACTGCACCTAGACGCTCGAACAGCCGGCTTTTCTCCGTCACGTCGGCCACCACGGTGGAGCTTTGCAAGAGCGGACGGGCATCGCTCGCGAGCCGATGCTGTAGACATTCAGCCAGGCGTTCGCGCCAACTCGTGTCCACCTCGTAGCCATCCCCATCGGCTGTCAATACCCGCATCGGCAACACCAAGCTGCCGGGGTGCAGCGTATCCGCCAGCGCACCGGCTATGCCCCAGCTTAGCAAGGCTGTCGCCCCTCGATCGAGCAATGACTCGGCCGCGCGCGAAGCGCGTTTCGGTCCGATACCGCTCAGTTGAAGGGAAACGCGGCCGGGAAGCTCGACCAACTCACCCGGCCGGGGTCGGCGCTGGGTCAGGCAGTGTGCCTCCGGCGGCATGGCCGCCACGATGCCAAGGCGCGTCAGAGGCGCTTGCGTTTCCTGCGATTGTAGTAGCGCGCCAGCGCCCACAGAGGAAAGAACTTGTCGTAGCCGTGGTACTTAAGATAGAACACGCGCGGAAAACCGGGCGCGTTGAACTCGGGATCGCACCATAGCCCGTCAGGCTGTTGGGTCCGCAACAGGTAATCCACACCGCGACGCACTTCCAGCGAGTCGCCCTCGCCCGCCGCCATCAGGCCCAAGAGCGCCAACGCGGTCTGAAACGCAGTATCGGCATCGCCCTGACCCGCCTGATCGGGATAGACGTAGGAATCATTGCTCTCGCCCCAGCTGCCGTCGGCGCGTTGGTTAAGCTTCAACCAGCCAACGGCACGCCGCACGTAGGGCTGCGTCTTTGACTCGCCGGCCTGCTCGAGCGCAACCAAGACGGACCAGGTGCCATAGATGTAGTTCGTGCCCCAACGCCCGAACCAGGAACCGTCCTTTTCCTGCTCGCTCTTCAAAAATTCCACGCATCGGTTCAGGACCTCGTTATAGTGCGGGTCTCGCAGGCGACCGAAAAGCGTGACGCAACGCCCGCTGACGTCGGCAGTGGGCGGATCCAGCAGCGCACCGTGGTCGGCAAACGGGATTTCATTCAGATAGTAATGGGTATTGTCGGCATCGAAGGAGGCGAAACCGCCGTTGCGCGACTGCATGCCGGCAAGCCATTCAGCTGCGCGCGCGATCGATTCCCGGTAGCGTGACTCCCCGCTTTGGTGCATCGCCCAGGCCACGACCGCCGTATCGTCAAGATCCGGGTAATGCGCGTTGGCAAACTGAAACGCCCAGCCGCCAGGGCGCAGGTTCGGGCGCTGTATGCTCCAATCACCGTGCAGATCGAGTATTTGGCGTTCTTTAAGCCAGTCCAGGGCTCGCAACGTTTCCGCGGTCGGCTTACCGCCGTTTATCTCCTGTAAGGCCAGACACGCGAGACCGGTATCCCAGACCGGCGACACGCATGGCTGACAATAGGCACTACGTTCGCCGATGATCAGCAGTTTGCGCAGCGCCTTGCGCGCCGTGACGCAGTGGGGATGGTCCGGCGGATAGCCAAGCAGCGCCAACGCCTCATAGGCGTTAACCATGGCGGGAAAGATCGCGCCGAGCCCGTCCTCACCGTTCAGTCGTTCGATAAACCAGTTTTCCGCCCTGCGCAGGGCCCAACGGCGGATAGCGCGCGGGATCAACGGTTCCAGCCGGCGCCCCAGCCAGTCTAGCCAGAGAAAGAGATAATTGAGCCGCGAGCGGACCGGAAAATAATCTTTTTCACGATGGGGCGGAACGGTGAAAAGTTCTTCGATGCCGACACCCCGCGGGTTTTTCGCGCGCGGCTTTAGACTGCAAAGTATCAACAGCGGCACCATCACCGTGCGCGACCAGTAAGAGACCTTGGTCAGGTGGAACGGAAATCGCCGCGGCAGCAGTATGATTTCCACCGGCATAAACGGCACACCGCGCCACGGGATCTGCTCGAACAGGGCCAGCGTGATACGAGTGAAGACATTCGCCCTCGCCGCGCCCCCGAGCGAAAGGATTGCCCGGCGTGCCTTTAGCATGTGCGGCGCATCGGCATCGTCTCCCGCCAGCTTGAGCGCGTAATACGCCTTTACCGTGCAGCTCAGGTCGATACTGCCCCCCAGATACAGCGGCCAACCGCCGTGGTCTTCCTGGCGCTCACGCAGAAACGTGGCGATCTTCGCCTGCAAATCCTCGTCGATCTCATCCATGTGGTGCATCATCAGGATGTACTCGGCAGGGATGGTGCAATCCGCTTCAAGCTCGAAGCACCAGTAGCCGTCAGCGTGTTGTCTGGCTAGCAGGGCCGCGCGCGCGGCATCGACCGCGTCGCGCAGTGCGTGTTCGGAAATGCCGGGCCCGCGCGCATCGTCCACCTTGGGCAGGCGCCACGCGGTGGTGCCGGGTAGGGGTTGTTTGGTCTGTTCTAGCATCAGCGCGTCAGGGTCAACGTGTCAGTGGCGGGTTTAACCTCACTTAAACTGCGTATTTTAGCATCCGCCCGTGTGATTGTATGTAAAAAGCCTCAGTTTAGCGAATATGGCTCAAAACGCCGCGACTGCGGTGCCGGCTGCACGCTGGGTCGCGGCAAGCCCATGGCGGCGAGATTG
>CAYGAS010000018.1:0-8281 GCA_964347935.1 uncultured Nitrospiraceae bacterium
GTCCTACTATGCAACGCAAGGCAAAGCAGTCGTTCTGGCAGACTTCGATCCGCAAGCGTCGAGCATCAACTGGCTCAAAGCACGGCCCGAGGATCGACCGCCGATCCAGGGGATCGCCGCATGGGATGAGCCCCTGCGGGTACCGCGAAGCACCGACTACGTTATTATCGATGCGCCATCCGGTCACTACGGCAAGAGACTGGTATCGCTGATGCGCTACACGCAGACGATCGTTATGCCGGTCCTGCCGTCGCCGCTCGACATCCGCGCTGCCGCGAGATTCATTCAAGAAATAAAACACGTCGGCAAGATGTCTTCCCGAAACATCCTCGACACCTCTGTCAGCGCCTTGTTGAAAGCGATCTTCGGTAGCGGTGCAGCGATTACCAAGGCACGCCTCGGGGTCGTAGCTAACAGGGTGCGGGAAAACACGGTGGCCTACGATAACCTTTATGAGTTTCTCGATCGATTGAAGGTGCCGTTTCTCACGACCCTGCGCGACACTCAGAACTACATCCAGGCGGCTGAACGTGGACTGGGTCTGTTTGAGCTGGCCCCATCACAGGTCGCCCACGACACCGAGCAGTGGCAGCCGCTCATCAAATGGCTCAACAGCAAGCGCAGTCTGCCGATACATTAGAAAGAACGGAGCCATAACTGCGGCCGATAGAACAGCATGGTCGCTGCCATCACTTTTTAGACTCGGTTTCTCTTGCGGCCGACCGTTCGTAACTCACCACATCAGGGCCGACCGCGCCGCCCGAGATGATGAGCGTCATCGCCTCGTCAACGCTCATATCAGTCGGCACGACGTCCTCGACGGGCACAATCTCGAGATAGCCCGACGTGGGGTTGGGCGTCGTCGGCACATAGACGGCGGCGAGCTCGCGTCCAGTACTCTTGTCCTTCATCACCCGTGTCACCAATCCGACCGTCTTCATATGCTGAGACGGGAAATTGATCAACACGACACGCTGCACATTGCTCGGCTCCCGTTGCAGTGCGCTCAAGAGCTTCTTGGTTGCACCGTAGATTTTTTCGGCAACGGGAATACGGTCGATCAGCCGATCGAGCAACTTGATCAGACGACGACCGATCACGCGCGTGGCGACGAATCCCAGCAAATACAGCCCCACCACCGTTAGCAGCACAGCCAACACTGACTGAAACCATTGCTGCAGCAGAAGTTGTGCCAGAGCCGGCGAATCCTCTCTCACGGCCCCAGCCAAAAACCGGACTCCTGGCAGACCCAGTCTCGACAGCTGAACAAAAATAAATTGAAACACGAGCCAGGTAACCCAGATTGGGATCACTGTGATGACGCCAGTGAAGATGTAGCGAGGGATGTGCGGAGTTCGTTTTGGGCTCATGGTGACTTACTCCTGACCAGACACTTTAGGTAGCGGGTGCCACATGCTGAGAGTTGCGAACCGTTTGTCGATGCAGCGCGCCCTAGGATATCGCGCCGGCGACGCCACCGTCGAAACATCGCGTTGCTGCATGACGATCCTGTCCCCGTGGAGACTGGCCAGTGTTTTTGACCGATATTTGCGCTGCAACATCGCCGGCCGATGTTGCTTTGGTGCCGACGTATTGCATACCGCTACATACTTTGAAACACTGGCTGGGCACGCAGCCACCTTGCGAATCTAGCAGGGGGCTTGCTGCCTGATCGACATAACGACACCACTAGGTGAGGACTATGGGTAGTAGTAATAGCAGCGAACGCGTGTACCACGTAGAGGGAGACGGCTGGTACATCGAGACATCCGTCAGTCCCGAAGGACCGTTTGAGACACGCGACGCGGCCATGGATTATCTGGCGCTGTTGGGGGCTGTCTCAGCGGCAGGTGTCGCCTGCGGCTGGCCGCCGCAGAGCAATCGGGCCGATATCAAGGAAAACGACTAAGCGGCGCCCTGTTCTCCAAGAGTTACCGGGCCGCTTATCGCCAGGCCGCGGCTATCGCGCGCGCTTGCTAGCGAAGCTATTTGTCGGCCGCAGCGGCTGGCGGCATGGCAAGCAGTCTTTGTGCCTGGCGGGCCGGCACACCCATGTTGGATCCCCCGAACTCCGCAATCACGGCCTCATTGACGGCAACCACGCGCCCGCTTAGATCGAGCACGGGGCCGCCGCTGCCCCCTATGGCCGTCTCGGCATCATAGACGATGACGTCCTCCGAGACCTGACTGACGATCCCGCGGCTGGCGAGCGGTTTGATGTAACCGGCGTCCGAGAGACGGCGCGCCACCGCCCAGAAATCGGCGTCGCCCTCCGGGGTGATCTTTTCTAGAAATGCAGGACTGGTTCGCACCACCAGCGCTTGCATGCCTAATGGGTATCCAAGAACGACAATCTCTTCCCCAGGCCGCGGCGGTTGCGGATCGAGCTTGAGAGCCGGAACACCTGCGATTGGCTGGCGGGTCTTCAGCAGCGCCAGATCCACCTCGTCGGCGATCCGCACGAGCTCAACCGCGAGCGGCTCCCGCACGCCTGGCAGGAAGGCCAACAGGCGCTGGATCACAGGTTCCAACCCATAGTGCGCCGCCATCTCAGCGTGCTCGCCCTCCGACCAGGGTTCGGCGACGTGCCGGTTGGTCATCAGCAGACCGTCTTCGGAGACGACAAAGCCGGTCCCCGTAAAGCTCAGCTCGACGATGTTGCTGTCGCCTTCCAACGTAAACAGCATCAACCCCTCAGGCGATTTGACGTAACGCAAGGGTTTTCCTGTCTGCGGCTCAACGAATCCAAAGCTACCCTGGATAAAGGCCACCGAGGGGCTCGCGGCGGCGATGACGCGGGCTACCACGTCCGCGCGTGCCTCCAACGCCTCGAGGCGTTCGATCGCAGCCGCCAGTCGCGCCTCGGTCTCTTGCTGCAGTGCCAACAACTCCTCGCGCGTCATCATCTCGCCGCCGGTCTTATGAAGCGCCTCGGCAATGCTCTCGATGCGCACCCCTTCTAGGGCCACGCGCTTTTGCAGGCGCAGGCCTTGAGCAACGAGCAGCGCAACACTCACCACGAGTGCGGTGAGAAGCACCAACACCCAGATGCGAAACCACATAGACGTCTGCGTCGCCAGGTCGCGGACAATATTAGCGACGAAGCGAGCGCTCTTGCCCCAGCGGGTACGGCCATCCGCGCGCGCGCCGTTGAAAGAATCGGCCAGAGCATCGGCGACCGACTTTCTCGGCGTCGCTCCGCGAAGATACAGGCGATAACGCAATACAGGCCCGGCATGACCGATCTCGAGCAAGTCGCCCGATTTCAGTAAGTGGCTCTCGTCTACCCGTTCGCCGTTCACCCAGACTTCGTGGCCGGGTGTGACCTCTATCTCATAGCTGGTACCGGCACGATGCAGCGTCGCGTGATACTCGTGCGCGTCTTCGTGCTCGGGGGCCAGGAAACGTACATAAGAATCGGCTGCTCTAACGACGCGAAGCGTATCCTCTTCGAGTTTTTCCAGTCGGCCGCGACGGCGACCGGAAAGAAAAAGCACGACGGGAGTCTTGTCGGAAGTGCCAGATTGATGTTCGGCAGTGGGCACGGCCTGGGTCCGTATCGCTCCTCGGCGATCGTCCTGGATGCGCCTAGTATACCGTTGGCGGCTGACAGAGGTCCTACCGCTGGTGATATCGGTGGGTAAAACGACAAAAAGAAAAGGGCTGCGACCTCTCGCAGCCCTCTGTGTTGTTGATTATCGAACCGTGAACCTTAGCGCGCGACAGCGCACGGCGCTGGTGCTAGAAGCACACGGCACAAAGAATCGACTGCTCGTCCTGGAATTCCACACGGTCGTTTCCTTCGGAACCCTTAGCGCGAACCACCAGGCCGACGTTCGAGTCAGTCCAATTCGAACCGGCGGCCTCGTTTAGACAAAGCGGTGGCCCACCGGCAGCCCAGTTCGGACCAGTCCAACGTCCGAGCATCGCGGCGACAAAGCCCGAATAGAGCCGCTGGTAACCGCTTCCGCAATTGGCGCTTCCCCAGTGCGTGTAGGTCGTTCCCTGGCACACGGCGCACGGAATATCGTTGTCGCCGTTCGCGAACTGGCCGCGATTGACGGAACTATTAGGGTTGTTGTTGGCGCGCCAGATCAAAGCATCGTCCCACTCCTTCCAACCGGATCCAACGGCATCGTCGAGACAGAAATTAGCGGCACCACCACTGAGGCCGACGACCGACGCGACATGTCCCGTATAGAGGACAATGTGCTCGGGGGCACACGTGTTCTGACCCCACACGGTGTAGGTCCCTCTCGGGTCGCCGGCGGGTCCTGGCGGACCTGCGGGCCCGGGCTCGCCGTCCGCACCCGCCGGGCCTGCAACGCCTTGGTCACCCTGCTCACCCTGTGGTCCAGGGGGTCCTGGGAGTCCCGGAGGGCCGCCAGGACCTGGAAGTCCTTGGGGCCCAGCCGCGCCGGGAGGTCCGGGAGGTCCTGGCGGTCCCGCGGCACCCGCAGGACCCGGATCGCCCTGTGGCCCGGGTGGTCCTGGAGGCCCCGCCTCAGCGATACTGCTGCCGCCAATCACTTCGATCTCCATGGGGTGACTCGTGAGGCGGCTTTCCTTACTGTCCACGCTGAAGTCCGCATCGACAGGAACGAGCGCCAAACCGAAGTTGCTGCCTGGCTTGTCGAGCCAGCCTTTCACGGCATCCGTGATGTCAATGGCAACGAAGTGATTGTCGTCTGCATCCACAATCATTACTTCGGCGATCAACGGCCCCACGTCCGGCGCCGTGTTGGCAGAAATAGTCCTTTCAGACCAGTCAGCCTGCACCAGATGGAGCGTGAACTTACCGTCCGTGTCGACATCATTCACCCACATCCGAAGCGTGGCTTTCTCGATGTCAGCACCGGTCATGCGTGTGGGAAGCGCGGAGAGGTCAAATTTGACAAAGCCTTGGGCCTCACCCACTTCGTGACGGTGGCGACGATGTCGACGACTTGATTCCACGCGCACGTGGACATCGGATTTCTTGCCATGACGGTGGTGAGGCCTCGAGAGATCAATATAGGCGTCATCCGTCACGTGCAAGGTATCGGCGAGAACTGCTGTCGGGGCCGACATGGCAATCCCTGTCAAGACTACAGCCGTCAGTCTCCACACGGCCGGAAAACACTTTTTCAGGGTCATACTCTTACTCCACGGCTACTTCAGACGCAGGCTATCCCCGCCAGGTGATGGCGTTGCGCTCCATTCGTTGGTCGAACTGAGGACATCCGTGTTTAAAGAGCTGACGCACTGAAGAAAAGGCGGGATAAGCATGCACAACTTCACTACAAGCTTTGCGCAGTTCTCTATATAACCGGCCCGGCGGTTGCCGTCAATGCAGCGGCGACGAGCGGGTGTTTGCCGATCTCCGACTGAAGACAATTCAGATCAATGTCTTATGATAACAATCTCATGTAGTTTGGTTTTTACTTGGTCCCTGCGGGCAAAGGTGTCAGACGATCGGCCAAAGACAACCGACCCGGTGAAAGCCTGATCTCTCTACTTGATGGTGGGCCCCACAGGGTGAGCCGGGACGAGGCGAAGGTCCCGTGACCTTTCGCGCCGACGAACGGGCTTGCTACGGATGACAGGCCTCGGACTCGGATGCGCGCCTTACGGTCCTCCAGCGCGGTGCAATTTCACTCGCGGCAAAATCGCGAGCGGAGCGGCGAAAGCGAACCCGTGCCCTAAAGAATCGTCAGTGCGTTTAGTTGTTCCCGCTACGTCTTAGCGGGTGCTGCGTAAGTTGCTCTAGCCCCCTGGGTTCCTGTCCCCATCCGGCCGTATGTCGGTCGATACAGCTTAGTGTTAGCAAACAGCCGGTACCAAAGAAAAAGGACCTGCGCCGAAAGACACAAGTCCTTGATTTTTTGGTGGGCCCGGCAGGACTCGAACCTGCGACCAACGGATTATGAGTCCGCCGCTCTAACCAACTGAGCTACAGGCCCTTCGGCCATATAGGCTCTACGATCCTTCTATGAAGCTTCGCAGGTGATCAGAACGCGCCGGGTGGCGCAGCTTGCGCAACGCCTTGGCCTCGATCTGACGAATGCGCTCGCGCGTGACATCGAACTGCTTGCCCACTTCCTCGAGCGTGTGGTCGGTATTCATGCCGATGCCAAAACGCATGCGCAACACCTTGGCTTCGCGCGGCGTCAGAGTCGAAAGGATGTCGCTGGTGGCGTACTTAAGTCCGGCAGAGGTGGCCGCATCCGGCGGGGCGGTCGTGTTAGCGTCCTCGACAAAATCGCCGAGATGCGAATCCTCGTCGTCGCCGATCGGCGTCTCCATCGAGATCGGTTCCTTGGCAATCTTCAGCACCTTGCGAATCTTGTCCTCCGACATGTCCATGCGCTGGGCAAGTTCCTCCGGTGTCGCTTCGCGCCCCATCTCTTGCAACATTTCGCGGGAGATGCGGTTCAACTTATTAATAGTCTCGATCATGTGCACCGGAATACGGATAGTGCGCGCCTGATCGGCAATCGAACGCGTGATTGCCTGGCGGATCCACCACGTCGCGTACGTCGAGAACTTGTAGCCACGGCGATACTCGAACTTGTCGACCGCTTTCATCAGCCCGATATTGCCTTCCTGAATGAGGTCGAGAAATTGGAGGCCGCGGTTGGTGTACTTTTTGGCAATCGAGATCACTAGACGAAGATTGGCCTCGACCATCTCCTTTTTCGCGCGACGGGCCTTGGCCTCGCCGATAGACATCCGCCGGTTCACCTCTTTGAGCTGGTGGATCGGCATCCCGGCACGTTCCTCGATCACCAGCAGCTTGTCCTGCGCCCCGTGCACGACGTCGATGTACTTGTCGATGACGTTACGATCCACATCCTTTTGCCGCGCGATGCTGCGCACCCAGCGGCGATTCGTCACGTTGGTCGGAAAGCTCTTCAGGAAATTCTTGCGTGGCATACGCGCCTTGTCCACGCAGATCACCATGATGGCCCTTTCTTGTACGCGCGCCTGCTCCACCAGCGAGCGCACTTGGTTTACCAGCTGATTGATCTGCTTGGGCACGAGCTTCATTTGCAGGAACTCGTCGATCAGTTTCTTGCGCACGCGCCCGGCTTCAGTGCTATCGTAGCCCTTCTTGCCGATGTTTCGCACGTGATTGGCGTGGAGCTTGCGCACCCGGGCGAAGCGCCCGAGCGCCTCCTCGCGGGCCGCTGCCGCATCCTCGTCGTTCGCGCTTCCGTCACCGTCCTCTGCATCGCTGTTGCTGTCGGCCATGCCATTGATGACGGGTATCTCGTCATCCGCATCAGGATCGACGAAGCCTGAAACCAATTCGGACAATCGCAACTGCTCGTTTTCACACATCTCCATCAAACGGAGCAGCTCGATGATGGCGGCCGGGCAGGCGGCAATGGCTTCTGTGGTCTGGCGGATGCCGTCCTCGATGCGCTTGGCGAGCTCGATTTCGCCCTCGCGCGTCAACAATTCAACGGTGCCCATCTCGCGCATATACATGCGCACAGGGTCGGTCGTGCGACCGAATTCACTATCCACAGCTGAGACGAGCACTTGCTCTGCCTCTTCGACCACCTCCTCGTCGTCATCGTCCGAGCTCTGGGCTTCGGTCTTCAGTAATAGGGCGTCCGGATCCGGGGGTTCGTCGTAAACGTCGATCCCCATGTCATTGATCATGTTCACCACCGCCTCGATCTGGTCGGTGTCGTGAACATCCTCCGGCAGGTGGTCGTTGATTTCGCGGTAGGTGAGAAAACCCTGTTGTTTGCCCTGGATTATGAGTTTTCTGAGTTGGGAACGTTGGGTCTCTTGATCCATGCGTGTATTTCCGACAATAGGATTGGATATCGAGGCGAACGGGAAAGTATATCTGAAATAATAGTGCTCCCCCAAACCCCTAGCCAGCCGGTGGCCGGGCCCCGCCCAGCAAGCGCGTCAGCTCCGCCTTCTCTGCCGGCCCCAGACCTTGCACGCGCTCCTTGTGCAGCAACTCGTCGGTGCGCTGCGCGTGGACCGCACGCCGTAACTGCTCGACCACACCGGTCCACTCGGCCTTCACGTCCACTTGCTGCTGGACTGCCGGATGGGTCCACACCGCCAGCTTTTCCAGCACCGGCCCGTACTCGCTGTCCCGATAGCGCTCGATGATGGCGCCAGTCGTCAGGCCGGGCTGATTTCGCAGGAGTACGAGCAGCGCTGAGAGCAGCGTCACGCCTGGCATGTCGAGAGCCGCCAGCTCTTCGGTGCCGGGACTCTCCTCCTGGGCCAGGGTCGGGTGGTGAAGCAGCAGAGCGATCGCGGTACGCAC
>CAYGAS010000019.1:0-5453 GCA_964347935.1 uncultured Nitrospiraceae bacterium
TTGCTCCGGCGTAAAATCGACTTTGATCGCACCGTGCGCGGCCGTGTACTCCCCGATGTTGTAATACAGTCCAACCTGAACGAGGGCGGAGATGTACATGCCGGCGCCAAAGAAAAAGATATTGCCCAGCGAGTTGTAACCCATCTGCCCGCCCATGATGTCCCAGGTGAGCGCAAACAGAATCATCAGCCATAGCACCGCCAGCTGAAACATATAGGCGGGAAACAGGAAGGGCGCAAAGATGCCCAACAGCAAGATCGCGCCGTAGCCAGCCAGCTTATTTTGCGCGTTCATACCACCGCCTGCCGGTATCGACTCTGCTGGATCTGCCGCACAACGAGCACCAGCACCAGCATACTGACGACGATGGCCTGCTGAAACTCGGCACCAAGCACAAAACCGCCGAACTGCTCGACGATGCCGAGCCCGAGACCATAGGTGACGATACCGGGCAGGTTGCCCAGACCGGCGGCGGTGACGACGACAAAGGCCCGCAGCGAATAGGGCAGCCCAAAAAATGGCTGGATCACCCAGATCATCGAGATCAGCACACCGGCAGCGCCGCAGATGGCGGCGTTGAGGGCATAGGTAAAGGCATAGACCCGCTCCGTGTCGATGCCCATGACCTTGGCGGCGCGCGAGTCCTGAGCCGTGGCCCGGATCGCCTGGCCCATGCGGCTATATTTCATAAAGACAATCACCGCCGCCGCGAGGATGACCGTCAGCACAAAGGCAACAAACTTTATCACCGCGACGGACAACAGGCCCCACGTCAGCGTCGGATAGCCCGACTCCGCGACTTGTACCTCGGGGCCGAAAATGTGATTGAGCAGCTGGGCAATGACGATGGCGAGCCCGAATGTCGCGAGCAGCGAGGTGAACATGTCGCGATAAACGACGCGTTTAATGATCAAGAAGTAAATGATCCAGCCGAAGACAAACATGAACACGATGGCCACGGGCAGGCCAAAGATCGGGTGAATCGCATAATCCCCCATGTACGAGGGGCTCGATATCGTAAAGGCGATATAGCCGCCCATGATCACGAAGTCGCCTTGCGCGAGGTTCTTCACATTCATCACGCCCCAGACCAGCGCCAATCCGTAGGCGATCAGAATAAAGATCGCACCGATGAAGACACCGTCCAGCAGCAGTTGCAGATTCAGCACTGGTGCCTTAACGAGGACCGTTATGTTGTCGAGCATGGTCTAATTACCGCTTGTATCGTTGAAACACAAAGCTCCTGCCCCACGAACGTGAGGCAGGAGCACATCTTTAGATAGCCACAAAGATTTTTATAATTTTGTTAGTACTTGACCTTGCGCGGAAAAACCACCTTGTGCGAAGCCCAATTAGACGGCGCTACCACGTTGAATTTGCCATCTTGGATCTGCCGCAACACCATCGGTTTGGCGACATTGTTCCCTTCTTTGGCGAACCTGATGGACCCGTAGAATGTCTGCATATCGGTATTGGCCAAAGCATCGCGCAGCTTTTCGGTATCGAAGGAGTTCGCGCGCTCGAATGCGTCTTTCCACACCTGCACCGCTGCCGAGGCTTGAGCCGCCTGGTACGGCACGTTCTTGTACCCGGAATACTCCTTCTTGAACAACTTGTCATAGTCGGCGGCTGTGCCGAATAAGGTGTCCTTGTAGCTCAGGGTTTCCGACCACTGCGTGGGGCACAAAATTCCCTCGGTGGCACTGCCGAACTTGGCGACTATCTTCGCCGCTTCGCAATGGGTTATCGCGATCATGGGCACCTGGATCTTCATTTCCTTAATTTGCCGTGCGGCAGTCGCCGCCCCCTTGGAGTGCCCCGAAATGACGAGGATGTCCGGCTGCAAAGCTTTCACCTTGGTCAGGGTAGCCGAGATGTCGCTCAGATCACGCGGCATCTTGTCGTCGATGACGATCTTCATGCCAAATTTCGACACGTCATCAGCGACACCCGCCCGCACATCGAGCGAGAATGGATCGTTCTCGAACACCATCGCGACCTTGACATCGCTCGGTTTGCGCCCGTCCTTTTCCGCCATCTCGGCCGCGAGTGCGATTGAGCTAGCGAGGTACTGTTCAGATGTCGAGAGCACGGCGAAGAGATACTTGTAGCCCTGCGTAAATAGCGAACGCGATGCGCCTTCGGCCTCGACCATCGGAATCTTGTATTTCTCCGTAACCGGCGCCGCTGCCTTAGTCGTTGCCGAGCTATAGGGGCCAAGCACGTATTTGACGCCGTCTTGCTTGATCAGCCGTTCGAGCAGCTGAGCGGTACGTGCCGGTGTCGACTCGTCGTCGTAATATTGGACCTTGAGCTTGTACGCCTTGCCGCCTACGTGAACGCCGCCCGACTCGTTAATGCGTTTTACAGCCAGGTTGTAGCCGTTCGACGCATGGATACCATTGGTCGAGTACTTGCCGGTAAACGAGATGGCCGACCCGAGAACGATGGTGTCGCCTTCTACCTTGGCGCCCGCAGGCCCTGCGACGAAGAGAATCAGCGAGGACGCTACGATCGCAAGGACAGACTTAGCTGGGTAAGTCTTAAGCATATTCCCCTCCATAAAAGATTTAAGGTTATAGCTTGGGTGCGCTCGTCCGAGTCCTGTCTTTTCCGTAAGTTAGTCCCGCCTGAACGCGCCTCGAGGCATTCTGACACGCAAAATTGACCGACCGCAACCCCGCACAAAAGCGAAACTCAAGCACGTCTAGCGGCAGGGACCATGATCGCAAGCGTAGAACAGCCGACGGCCGGGGGAGTGTGCGGTGCAACATATATGCGGACTGCAGCCTTGCTGGATGGCACGGGGTTGATCGAGGGAGGCGAACAGAGCCGGGAGATGCCGCACAGCGTGCCCCGACCCGGGCATCGAAGTCGGCATCAAGCTTTAGGCGCGGTGAAGCTTGGCAGATTTAAGCTCGTGCTCGATGATGATCAGACACGATGCGGCGACTCCCTGTCGCGCTCGCTGTGAGCGTTAAAGACCTGGCGACCGCAACTACGCGAGCGGCGGTGCCGAAACCAGCTGACTGGGACTTACTGCTGTGCAATCGGATCGGACCACGCTGCGTTAACAGGGCGCCGGGCGGGGGGTATACTGCCCGGGCCGTCCACGACCCTGTGTACCCAATCACGGCGTGAGGAGTTCGCCGTCAGTACAGACGCGCGTCACCGTCGAGATACAGCCAAGCCACGGCAAAACCGTGTCCGCGGGAGCAGGACTTTCCTGGGACAAGCAGCCGATGCCCCTGTCACCGAAACGGCGCGAGTACGGATTGAGCTTCAAGGAAGCCCGCGACAAGAGGATGTCGGAATGGTTCGGGAGGCCCGTGACTTTCAGTTAAGTTCGCACGTGCCGGGCTCTGGCATCATGGCGGGCTGTGCAAGCGATTGCGTATTCAGACGATCGTATCCTCTAGTGGATAAGGTGCGCGGGCGCCCAGGGGGTACGTTCAGGTTCGTTGTTTCTGCACACACGATGGCATCGACGCCATCACCGCGAGCGCGTCGGGGTTTGAATGTCGATGACGGTAAGGTTGAATGAAAAACTTAGGTCTAAATAAGACTCAAGGATAACGGGAGTTAGGCCATGAAAAAGCTCAACGGGATCAAGGCCTGCGTATTCGACGCCTACGGCACGCTGTTCGACGTGCACTCCGCTGTCGGCAAGCACCGTGCGCGTGTCGGTGCGAAGGCAGATCAACTTTCGATGTTGTGGCGAACGAAGCAGTTAGAATACACGTGGTTGCGCAGCCTGATGAACGCGTACGTGGAGTTTTGGCAAGTCACCCAGGATGGTCTCGATTTTGCGATGGAGACGTGCGGCATTGAAGACGCAGATCTGCGTGCCGATCTCATGAATGCCTATCTCGAGCTCGACTGTTACCCGGAAGTCAAGGACACGCTGGCCACGCTGAAGCGAAGGGGTCTGAAAACAGCAGTCTTGTCCAATGGCTCGCCGCGCATGCTCAAGGCGGCGATTGATTCGAGCGGGCTCGGCGATCACCTCGACGGAGCGTATTCTGTGGACGAGGTGGGCATCTACAAACCGGATGCGCGTGTCTATGATTTGGCCTGTGCGCAGCTCGACGTCGAGCCAATGGAGGTGAGCTTCCAATCCTCGAACGCCTGGGATGCCGCGGCGGCGGCCCATTTCGGCATGCAGGTGGTATGGATCAACCGCTTCGGTCAGACGCGCGAGCGTCTGCCCGGTGAACCCGTCGTGGAGCTGAGGACGCTGGCAGAGCTGTCCGAGGTCATCGCCTAACGGGCCGTATCGCTGAAGCATAAGTCGAGACAATGTGAACTATTATTTTTTTTAATAAGCAAAGCCGCAGGTATTGATTCAAGCTATTTATTGTTTCAATATCGCTATCCCACGCACAGGGGCGCACCACCACCCGCCGGTCTTGGCGGTGCGAGGAAGCAGAGCGGTTGATCATGGCGACTAGGGGGCAACATGGCGAAAGGTCACTACCAGGCCGTATTCGAGCGCTCAATACAAGATCCAAACGGGTTCTGGGCCGAGGCGGCAGAGAATGTCCACTGGCACAAGAAATGGGACAAAGTCCTCGACGACAGTAATCCGCCTTTTTACCGCTGGTTCGCGGGCGGCCAGCTCAATACCTGCTACAACGCCCTCGATTTGCACATCGACAACGGCCGCGGCGATCAGCCTGCACTGATCTACGACAGTCCCGTTACCAACAAGATAAAGACTTTCAGCTATCGCGAGCTGCGCGACAAGGTAGCCACTTTTGCCGGTGCCTTGGCCGCGCAGGGCGTCGGCAAGGGCGACCGCGTCATTATCTACATGCCGATGGTGCCACAAGCCTTGGTCGCTATGTTGGCCTGCGCTCGTCTCGGCGCCGTTCATTCGGTCGTGTTCGGCGGTTTTGCCCCCAACGAGTTGGCGGTGCGCATCGACGATGCCAAACCCAAAGTGGTGGTTTCCGCCTCATGCGGGATCGAGGTCGCCCGCGTCATTCCCTACAAGCCACTGCTCGACGAAGCCATCCGGCTGGCGCGGCACAAGCCGGACAAGTGCATCATCTTGCAGCGACCCATGGAGCGCGCCGAGCTGGTCGCCGGGCGCGATCTTGACTGGCGCGAAGCCATGGACGCAGCCGCGCCGCACGACTGTGTGCCTGTTGCCGCCACCGACCCTTTGTACATCCTCTACACGTCCGGCACGACTGGGCAGCCGAAGGGCGTCGTGCGCGACAACGGCGGTCACGTGGTAGCGCTGAAATGGACCATGAAAAACATTTATGGCGTCGACCCCGGGGATGTCTACTGGGCTGCGTCTGATGTCGGTTGGGTGGTGGGCCATTCCTACATCGTGTACGGCCCGCTGTTCAACGGCAACACCACCGTGCTTTTCGAGGGCAAACCTGTAGGCACGCCCGATGCCGGCACGTTTTGGCGCGTGATTTCTCAGCACAAAGTAAAAG
>CAYGAS010000020.1:0-5443 GCA_964347935.1 uncultured Nitrospiraceae bacterium
CCGCTGGCAAACCCTGGTGCACGACGGCCTGACGCCGGCGAAGCTCGTCGACTTTCATACCCGACACAAGCTACTCATCCTGGCACACAACCAGGCCGCCTACCGCCGCATGGGACGCCTTGTCGCCCGCGCAGGCAGCGAGAATATGGACGACCTTGCGAGGGGATACGTTCACGAACTCATGACGGCCTTGAATCGTCGCGCCGGACGTCGTCACAATGTGAATGTGCTGCAGCATCTTTTGGGTTACTTGCGCAAGCAGTTGGACGCCGGCGATCGGGCCGAAATGCACGACACCATCGAGGCCTATGGCCGCGGTCTCATCCCGCTGATCGTGCCAATCACGCTGCTGAAGCACCACTTCAGGCGCCATCCACATCCGTATGTGGAAAACCAGTACTACCTCTCCCCGCATCCGGCGGAGCTCATGCTGCGCAACGCGCTTTGAGGTTTTCTACTAGTCGGCGACTTAACGGGAGGGATCGGCGCGTGTAAGAAAAAGAAAACCCTGGGTGCCGGTGCGGCCACCCAGGGTCTTCGTGCCGATTGTGCCTTCTGGGCACTCGCGGTTTAGAGCTGGCGGACCCTATCCCCAAAAACAATGCCTGCGCGGGGTGCAACCATACGTCAAGAGCCCACCAGCCAGACCTCACCGTACCGGGAATGCTATTGCGCTTGCATTGATCGAGATCAAATCCGCGCTAAAACCACGGCGCCAGGCTATCTGGCCGCGACTACCATTCCCCGCTGTTCGGCATTGAGGCCCAGGGTTCTTCGGGAGGCAAGGGCTCTCCGCGTTGCAGGAGCTCGATCGATATGTTGTCGGGCGACCGCACGAACGCCATGTATCCGTCTCGCGGCGGCCTATTGATGGTGACACCGCCGTCCAACAAGCGCTGGCAAACAGCGTAGACATTCGCTACCCGGTAGGCCAGATGGCCGAAGTTGCGCCCGCCGCTGTACTTCTCGGGGTCCCAGTTGTAGGTCAGCTCCACCATGGGTGCGCGGTTGGTCTTCGCCTGTTCCAGATCATCAGGGGCGGCAAGAAAGACCAAAGTGTAGCGACCCTTCTCGCTGTCTCGCCGGCTCACCTCGACGAGGCCGAGCTTGTTGCAATAGAAGTCCAGCGATTGATCGATATCGGTGACTCTCACCATCGTATGCAAATATTGCATGGCTTACCTTCCCTCTAGGCGCTGCGCGAAGTGTAGGATCATAAATCCTTGGCGCTCAGGGGTGAAGCGCGCGGTGGGTTATCATCCGTCAGGCGACTGGAACACATATGAAAAACGAAACAAAAGGAATGCTATTCGGCTTTCTGGGGGTCACGGCCTTCGGTCTGACGCTGCCCGCCACGCGTTTTGTCGTGCCTTATCTCGATCCCGTTTTCATCGGCCTTGGCCGGGCTGTGGTGGCCGCGCTCGTGGCGGCGGCCCTGCTACTGCTAACCCGGCGAGCCCTCCCCACGCGACGTCAATTCGCGCACCTGGGTATCGTCGCCCTGGGCGTGGTGGTCGGCTTCCCGGTCTTATCCGCCTGGGCGATGCAAACGGTCCCCGCCTCGCATGGCGGAGTCGTGCTCGGGCTGCTGCCCTTGGCCACAGCCGTCGCAGGCGTGTTGATCTCCAATGAGCACCCCTCATGGGGTTTCTGGTTGTCCGGCATCGCCGGTAGCGCACTCGTTGTGAGCTACGCATCGCTTCAGGGGGTCGGTGGTCCGCAGTTGGGTGATCTGGCCCTACTCGGCGCGATCGTGGCCGCCGCGATTGGCTATGCCGTAGGTGGGCAGCTGGCAAGACAACTCGGCGGCTGGCAGGTTATCTGTTGGGCCTTGGTCGTGTCGTTGCCGTTTATTCTGATTCCAGCCTTGATGCGCGCACCACAGGCCGGCGTGGCGCTGCCGGTGAATGTTTGGCTGAGCTTTATGTATCTGGCCCTGGTCAGTCAGCTGGCCGGCTTTTTCTTTTGGAATAAGGGACTCGCTCTCGGTGGCGTCGCGCGTGTTAGTCAAACACAACTGCTGCAGCCCTTTATTACGATCATTGCATCGGTGATGCTGATCCATGAGACGCTCGACGCGACGACCATCGTTTTTGCTTTGCTCGTCGTCGGCACGGTAGCCATCAATAGAAAGATGCCCATCCGCGAACGAGTTTAGGCATCGGCCACAGCATCGCAAAGCCATCGCGCCTACGTCTGCGCCCACACAGGTCGCGGGGGCGGGACCTTACTCAGTGTATCGTTGGCCCAAACAACACCCGTTTGCGAGGCAATGCGAAACGGGGCCCGGCCCCATTGCCGGGCCCGTTCCACTTATCGTTCGGACTAGTCCGAACGTACATTGATGCGCACCGTGTCCTTCAGGACGCCATCCAGGCCACCGAATACGGTGAGCTTGTCGACCTTTTCCGTGACCTTCTCGAGCACTTCCAGCTCCTTCAGGCGCAGGAGGGTCGGGTTGTCGTCCATCAGGCGCGCGGTGTTGAGCAGCGAACGCGTAGCCGCCGTCTCTTCACGGCGCTTGATGACGTTCGCTTGGGCGGCCTTTTCCGCTTCAACCACCTGGTTGAGAATGTTCTTCATCTCGCCAGGCAGAATCACGTCCTTCACGCCCACGCTACGCACATCAATGCCGTCTTCACCGACCTTGGCGCGTACGGCAGCATGGATCTCCTGATCCAGTGCGTCCTTGTTGCCCAGGAGGACATCCAGGGTGCGCGCACCGATTGCCTGACGCAGCGCAAACTGCAGCTCGCGGTACAAATGATCCGCAAAGTCGGTCAGGTTCGAACGCGCCTTCACCGGATCGGTGATCTGGTACGACGCCGACAGGTTGACGCGCAGGCTCACCTTGTCCTTGGTCAGGATTTCCTGACCCGAGACTTCCAGCGCCTGCACACGCAGGTCCACCTGCTCCACCTTCACGCTACGGTTAAACTTCCAGTAAACGTGCAGGCCCGGGGTCAGCGTCTCTACCAGGGCACCGTCCACGATCAGCAAGCCCAGGTGCTTATCCGCGACCTCGGTCGCATACACATAGTTCACCAGCTGTGTGGCCAGGCCCTTGCCGCGTGCGTGCGCGATCAGGTGCGCCTTCTCAGGCGCGAGCTTGAACTCGGTCGAGATGTCGTGAACCTCAACCTTCACCTCCACCGGACCGCGCCAGTACAGCTGACGCGTCGCTGGCGGCAGTACGCCGGTCAGCTTGCCATTCTTGTAGACGAAGCCGACCTCGTAGTCGCCGAGCTCGATCACCTGAAAGTGCTTTTCAACCAGCGCAGGCTGCTCCTTGAGCAGCGTGTCTACGTGCGCATGCTCGAACTCTGGAGCCGCCAGGTCGTACACCTGGATGCGTGTGTGCAGAAACTCGCTCGTCCAGTACACACCCGGTTCCAGAATCTTCACGATACTGCGATCCTTCAGGTACAGTCCGCGCTCGTGTTGGGCAATTACAACTCGCTTTAGACTAAACATTTCAATCTCCTCTTGTCACAGATTTGCCCTTATGCCGCGTGACTGTTTCTCACTCGGTCCCCGGCACGACCGGGGCGTCACCACCGACACGTCACGTTTTCCTCAACTTTCACCTCCTGCACACGAAAAACCGGCTACCCCCTCGCCCGCGAGGCGGGAGACAGGGGACGCTAAACCGTTTCAACCGCGAAGGGACGATGTTGCGCAACGTCCGTGTTACAGAGCGCGAATCGACTTCGCTCGCCAACACGCATCCCGTCATCGATCGAACGCTTTAGCGGCGCGCTGTCACGCAAGGCCGCACACGCGCTGCGGAACTTCTACGCTTGTACTACTGAACTACTCGAGCGCAAGCCGCCGGGGGCGCCGTTCGTTCATAGTGGGTGTTACCTACACCCAAAGGTCTTTTGGTAGTTGGAGCAGGAATCGAACCTGCGACAGACCGATTATCAGTCGGTTGCTCTTTCCTCTGAGCTATCCACTCGCGTTGAAAACCCACCTCCGCTCTGTACACACCGTGCGATCGCGCTGACGCGCTAAGCTTGAGTGCGCAGGCCAGGCATTCCGAACCTGGACCGCTGAGCGACTGTCGGTCACTTCAACCTCTGAATCGTCGTCCGCTTGCGCCGACGCCGATCGCAAACCATTTTTGAAAAAGGGGCGGTGACCGTCTGCACGGCTGGCCACCGCCGCTCACCAGCGCGTCGAGCCTAGCCCTTCACGCACACGACTTGGCGAAGCGTATGCACGACTTCCACCAGGTCCTTTTGCGCTTCCATCACCGCATCGATCGACTTGTACGCCGCCGGCGTCTCGTCGATCACTTCCGCATCCTTGCGGCACTCCACACCTTGTGTTGCCGCGATGTGGTCATCCACCGAGAAGCGGCAGCGCGCGGCGGCGCGCGACATCGCCCGGCCGGCGCCGTGGCTGCAGCTGTGGAAACTCTCGTCATTACCCAAGCCACGAACGATGTACGAGCGCGCGCCCATGCTGCCGGGAATAATGCCGAGCTCGCCCGCCCGCGCCCGCACTGCGCCCTTGCGCGTCACCCACACGTTCTTGCCGTAGTGGTGCTCGCGTGCCACGTAGTTGTGGTGGCAGTTGACCGCTTCCACGTCGGCGTCGAACGCGACGCCCATCACCTTGCGCGCGGCCGCGATCACGTGCTCCATCATGATCGCGCGGTTCGTCAGCGCGTAGCGTTGCGCCCAATCGACCGCTTCGACATAGTCGTTGAAGTGGTCCGTACCTTCCGGCAGGTAAGCAAGGTCCATGTCCGGCAGGTTGATGAACCACTTACGCATGTCTTGCTTCGCCAGCTCGATGAAGTAGCTGCCGATGCGATTACCGACGCCGCGCGAGCCGCTGTGCAGCATGAACCACACCGTGTCCGCCTCATCCAGGCACACCTCGACGAAGTGGTTACCCGTGCCGAGCGTGCCCAGGTGGTTCACGTGGTTCGCGCGCGCGACCGCCGGGTGCTTCTCAGCGATCACATCGAATTGATCGCATAGTGTCTTCCATGCGTCCGCCACACGCCCCGGCACTTCACCCCAGGCGCCGCGGTCGTTACGGCCGCCATGGTGCGTACGGCCGTGCGGCACGGCTTGTTCGATCGCCGTGCGCATCGCTGCCAGATTATCCGGCAGGGCGTTCGCCGACAGCGTGGTCTTCGCCGCCATCATGCCGCAGCCGATGTCTACGCCGACCGCGGCCGGGATAATGGCGTCCGTTGTCGGGATGACGCTGCCGATCGTTGCGCCCTTGCCCGCGTGCACGTCCGGCATCACCGCCACCCACTTGTGGACGAACGGCAGGCGCGCCACGTTCAGTACTTGCTCGCGCGCCTCGTCCTCGAACGGCACGCCCTCGGTCCAGGCCTTTACCGGTACACCGCGACCCGAGTCGATCACGTTGTATCGTGTGTTCTTGCTCATGGTTCGGTCCTCAGTCGTTGTCGTCTCTC
>CAYGAS010000021.1:0-13948 GCA_964347935.1 uncultured Nitrospiraceae bacterium
GCTCGGCCCGGCCCCGACAATGAGCACGCGCTTGCCGCTCGGTGCGTTCAACGTGCCCACCCTCCAGTTATGGGCGAGTGCCTCATCGCCGAGAAAGCGTTCCACCGCGTGGATGCTGACGGTAGTGTCGATACGAGTGCGATTGCACGCATCCTCGCACGGGTGGTAACACACGCGGCCGTGTACCGCGGGCATAGGGTTGTCGTCCATGAGGACCCGCCAGGCCTGTTCGAGCTGACCCTGCTGGGCATGTGCAAGCCAGGCCTGGATATTTTCGCCCGCCGGACAGGCGTGGTTGCACGGCGGCAGCAGATCGACATAGACGGGACGCTGAATGCGTCGTGGCCCGGAGAATTGGCCATGCTTCAGGTCGGGGGGGCGAGTCATGTCACGTTTTTCTTTCATCTTTCTCCTCGTCAGAGCGAGCGCCCTCAGCGCGTATTATTGAATGGATAGCGCGGGGTGTTTATTGACGTAAGTCAATGACTTCTGCGTTCGTGCGGCGGAAAGTCGGTATACAAGCATCGGTTCTAGGGAATGAACAGGAGGCGCAGATGAGCATTGCCCATACCGTCCAAGCCTTTTTGCAGACGAACGAGATAGCCTACGAAGTGTTGCCGCACCGGCGTACCGCTGCAAGCAAGGAAACCGCTGACGCTTTGCATGTCCCGGCCGAGCGCATGGCCAAGGCAGTGATTTTGGGCGACAAAAAAGGTTACCTGATGGCGGTACTGCCAAGCAGTCGCCACGTCGATGTGCAGGAGCTATCACAAACATTGGGCCGGGACTTGGCTGTCGTGCCGGAGTATCGTCTGGGCGTGCTGTTTGAAGATTGCGCGTTCGGCGCAGTGCCGCCGCTCGGGTTCGCGTACGGTATGCCGACGGTGGTTGACGATTGTCTCGTCAATCAACCGGAAATCTACTTCGAAGCCGGTGACCACGAAAAGGTGATACGCATTTCCGGCAAGGAGTTTCAGCAGGCACTCAGGAAGGTCAAGCGCGCCGAGTTCTGCCAATAGGCCCTGCTCAGCGCTGCCTCGGCAAAAATTCCGCCTCGCAGGACTACGATATCCCGGTACGGCCCGACTCGCGTGACCGAAGCGTCGTCCGGCCCCGGCCAAGGGCATGGCGTAGGCCCTTCGATCCGTGCCCCCGTGCCGCCCATCTGTTCGCACGTCTGACAACGGACGCATTATTCCTTATCATCGGCCCCGACACCAGCAACTGACGTTAAGATCCGAGGGGGGCAAACATGCCAGCGCGAGGCAGACCTAAGTGGGGCCTGAGCGGGATTCTATTCCTCGTTGCCCTTAGCGGTGCAGGTGCGACCCAGCATACGAAGGAGGCGCTTTTTCAACAGGCGAGCGGTGCTTTTGAGGCCGCGCGCGCAGAGAAAGCCGATGTCTACGCGCCTAAGAGCTATAACAAAGCGATAAAGCACTATCGCAGTGCGGAGCAGAAGTTTGCCGGCGGCCAAAGCCCGGAGGCCGTTCGCTCCGAGTTAATGCTTGCAACCGAACAGTTTCGAGCGGCGCGGCAGACGAGCAGGGCGGTACAGACGGGATTCGCCTCGGTGCTCAAAGCGCGTGCCGACGCAGAGAAGATGAAAGCGCCGGCCCATGCTAATGAGCTTTGGCGCCGCGCCGAGCAACGACTCGAAAAGGCGATCAATGATTTCGAGCGCGAGGCTCGCAGCTCCGCCGACCAACGGGCAGCGGAGGCAGAGCAGCTTTACCGCGAAGCCGAGCTGGTCACCATAAAGGGGGAGTTGCTTGGCGAATTGCGGTTAACGCTGAAGCGAGCCGAGCAGGCCAAGGTAGAGCGTCATGCCCCGAAGACCCTGCAGAAAGCCAAGGATTTGATGGCACAGGCAGAACTGGCGCTGGAGAAGGACCGCTATGATGCTGATCGTCCCCGCAGTCTGGTGCAGCGGGCGACAGCAGAGGTCAAACGCGCAATGTATCTTGCCGAGGCCATACAGCAGGCGAAGGCAGAGAAGCTGACACCTGAGGATCTGATCGTCAGAGGGGAAAACCCGTTGCGCCAGATCACGGCGGCCGCGGACATGACGGTTTCTTTCGAGAGCGGTTTCGATGAGCCGACCAAGAAGATCATTGCGCACATGGAAGACCAGAATGAGCGCACGCGACGGCTACAGCAGAGCAACAATGATCTTAAGACGGAAGTCGGACAGCTGCAGGAGCAGCTCAGTCACGTCTCTGAGGAGCGCTCGGCGCTTGCACAGCGTTTGCAAGCGCAGGTACAGCGACGCGAAGCACTAGAGAGGCAGACCAGCAGCTTGGAGGCTGAAGTCCAACAACTGCACCTGAGCTTAGGTGGCGTGTCGGAGGAACGCGGCGCGCTTGCCGATCGTTTACGTACGCAATCGGAGGTGCGCGAAAATCTCCAGCAAGAGGTCGGCACCCTGCGACGCGAAATCGAGGTGCTCGAGCAGCTTCTCGATAACGTGTCTAAGGAACGCGAGTTACTAGCGAAACGCGTTGATGCGCAAGCACGGATGCGCGATCAGTTCGCGCAGGTTGAAAGCATGTTCTCGCCACAAGAAGCACGGATCATTCGCGAATCGAACGACATTATCATCCGGCTTATGGGTCTGAGCTTCCCGCCCGGAGAAACAAAAATTCAGTCGCAGGCGTTCGATCTTTTGGCCAAGCTGGCGGAAGCAATCCGGGTGTTTCCGCAGCGCACGCTTACGATCGAAGGACATACGGATTCCTTCGGCGGTGACGCAGCTAACCTCGTTTTGTCGCAAAAGCGTGCTGAGGCCGTGAAGGAGTATTTGGTCGCCAACATGCGTCTCGATGCGGCTGGCGTGCAGGCAATCGGTTATGGCGAAACACGGCCGGCGGCGAACAATGAGACTAAAGAGGGCCGCGCCAAGAATCGGCGCATCGACGTCCGCATCCAGCCGAAGCCAACGGCGGAGTGATCGCGCGCACCCTTAGCGCGCGAGTCATGCAACACGACTCAACGAAACTATGAACTAGCTGCCGTCCCGGGGGCCAAGGTTGTGCGGGCAGTATTTTGCGTGGTCGTCGCCAAGACGTCCGCACTGTGGGCATTCCGCTTTGGGCGTTCTCGCCGTCTGTGCGCGATTGATGCTTCGTCTGTTTGCCCGGAACCTTGTCGATCGTGCCGTAACGATGCTGCTAAGACTGGCCATAATGCCTATCTTCGTTTTTTGTTAATCGTGGCCGTAAGGCCCCCCACCCGTCCGCTTGGCATACTTCTTCCGTTCTTGAGGGCAAATGTATTCGCTAATGCCTATTTGCGCAAGACGCTGGCCTCTGCGCAGCGGGCCGCAACCCGACCACCTCGCTGCTGACGCTCCCAGACAGCCATTTGGCGCCACCGGCGTAGCTTGTGCCCCGCGTATTCCATCATCCTAGCGCTGACCGTGCCCATTGCGGTACAAGGAGGATGCGCCATGAAGCAGCAGACGCGAGTTGCCAATGAGCCGACATTTGCAGAGGGTATCAAGACCACGATCGCGGCCGCGCTGTCGCTAGCGAGCTTGTTTGCGATTGTTGGGTCGCTCGATGCCGGGACGACCGCGCAACGTCTCTACTACTTGCTCATGGGTCTTGGTGTCGGCGCCGTTCTGCCCCTGACTTTTGTGCTGTCGTGGATGTTCGCGTTTCCAGGAGCGACTGACGAGTGAACGTGCATGTCTGATGGTCGTGACAGCCTGGTATGCGCAATTTACGCTCCCGTGCAAGCGAAGGGTTTGTGCGTTTGCCCTCGATTGCCCCCTAATTTGTGCACAGGGCCAGTGCTTGCTTACAGACGCGCCACCGCAGAGGGCGTATCGGCACCCGGAGGTGCGTGCTCGAAACGCTCGCCTGTGTCTGTCGCGGCTTCAGCCCGCAAGTGAATGCCGATGCGTCGCAGACGGTCGAGGTCGCGCAATCGCCGCACCAAATTTCGCAAGGCGGCAACGTCCTCTATCCCAAGCATCGGGTTACAGCAATCGTCGAATTTTCGTAGCCGATCGTCTTCATCAAAAGGCTCGTGAATGGAACCGCGTGTATGCGCGCGCTCCGCGCACAGCTCGCGTCCGTCCTTGAGCATAATTTTCACACGATGCGCCATAGTCGCGTCGGGATCAGACGGCTCATCGACGGGATCATAGGCATGCACGTGGGTGAGCTTGAGCAGGCGCCGAACCGCAGGACGCATGACTGCTTTGGGCGTAAAGTCAGCGAGACTCAAATGGCTCTTGAGCAAGGCAACGGCCACGCAGTACTGCAACGAAAAGCGTGCCTGCATCTCGTTTTTCGGTTCGTCATACATAAGATTGCGTTTGTTGCCAGAACCGATCAGCGCATCGACCCGGACCACCTCACCGGCGTCGAAACCGTGCTCACGCTGAAGGTCCAGTATGCAATCCAAGACTAGATGCGAAGAGCCGCAGCACGGATGACGTTTGAAGATGATGCCGGCGTCTTCGATGGCCAGCTTTTTACCGAAGCCGGTCAGTACTTGTTCCCACCCGTGCGGCTCGGGACCGCCGTAGAGTGCCAAGAAGCCGAGCGCGCCTTCCAGTGCCGTCGCCCGACCTTGGAGGCCGGAATTCGCCAGCGTCGCCGCCATGACCGCATGTTGCGCGGCCAGGCCGGCATGAAACGGTTTTGCCATGGTGCCGAACTGTACCTTCGGCCCGCAGGCCATGCTTACACTAAGGCTGATGGCGTGGGCCAGACGCGCGGCATCCAAGCCGAGCAGCCGTGCGCAGGCGGCTGCCGCACCGATGCAGCCGACTGTCGAGGTCGCGTGCCAGCCCTGATCGTAGTGCGAGCGGTTGACGCCACGGCCGACCGCGGCTTGCACCTCGAGGCCGACAACATAGGCGTCCAACAAAGCGGCGCCGCTCGCATCGATCTCCTCAGCGAGCGCCAGCAGCGCGGGGAAAAGCACCGCCGCGGCGTGGGTGATGCCTGGTCGGAAGATGTCATCATAATCGAGTGCGTGCGCGGCCGTGCCGTTGGCCAAGGCCGCATACGGTGGTGTGGCACCGGCACGTTGCCCTACGACGGTCGAGACGCCTCCCCCCCAGGCCGCGATCGCAGCGCGGACGCGCGCGGCGGCCTCATCGCCGGCGCCGGCCACCATACACGCCACCACGTCCTCGACGGCATGTTCAGCGCGCGCGAGCGCAACCTCGGACCATTGGGCCGGCACCTCGGCCGCCCATTCTGCAAGTTGATTGATGACTGTCATGGCGTCTCCGCTAGCCCCGGATGTGGCGATGGTGGCCCACTATTTTATTGGAGAGCGCGACACCTGAGAACTACCGGTGTCGATGCAACATCCTCGCGATGACCAATAATTCGAATTCCCTCAAGTAGCGGCGCTTGAATGTGACCCCTTGGCAAGGCACAGTCGGACTTCGGAGTCGAGTCATCAGGTGTTGCGAGCAGTCACGAGCCATGAAAGGGATTACGCTGACACCGGGGATCAAGGGTTCGGCGGAGCTCATCGTCGGACCCGAGCACACCGCAGCGCACGTGGGCAGCGGAAAGATTGCCGTGCTCGCCACACCGGTGATGGTCAACCTGATGGAGGCGGCGGCGTTGGCGGCTGTGGAAGCACATCTGCCGGCAGGGTATCAGACACTCGGCATCCGCTTGGACGTGTCGCATGTCGCCGCCACACCGCTTGGCATGCGCGTGCACGCGAGCGCCGAGCTGAGCAAGGTGAAGGGTCGACGGTTGACCTTTCGCGTCGTGGCCGAGGACGAAAAGGAATTAATCGGCCAAGGCACACACGAGCGCGTCATTGTTGACGTCGAGCGCTTCGATCGGCGCGTCCAGGACAAGGCCGAAGCGAAGCGCTGACGTGCGCGGTGCGTCAGCGAGGCAGGGTGAGCACGGCCTCAAGCCCGCCATTCGGCCGGTTGCGTAGCACCAAATCCCCGCCGTGAGCCCGGGCGATGTCGCGGGATATGCTCAATCCCAGTCCGACGCCGCCCGTTTCCCGGCTGCGGGATTGCTCGAGGCGGTAGAAGGGCTCGAACACGTGCTCGAGCTCGCTCTCGGGAATGCCGGGACCCTCGTCGGCAACACTGATGCGCAGCCGCGCCGCGTTGTCGTCCACCGTGACCGTTGCGCGGCGGCCGTATTTGTGGGCGTTGTCGATCAGATTAGCGAGACAGCGCTGCAGCGCGAGTGCGCGTGCGGGGTACGGTGAGTTGGCCGCTCCTTGTATTCGTACCTCTTGCCCTAAGGCCTCGGCATCCGCCTGCAAGGTTTCGACAAGCGCCTGCACGTCTACCGGTTGCACCGGCTCTCGGGTGTTCGCATGGCGCAGGAACTCCAACGTCGCTCGGGTCATGGCTTCCATTTCGTCTAGATCGCGGCGGAACTTCGCTTGCTGCTGAGGATCCTCGATGAATTCGGCCCGCAGTCGCAGGCGTGTGATCGGCGTTCGCAGATCATGCGATACGGCCGCCAGCAGTTGCGCGCGATCGCGCAAGAAGCGCGCTAAGCGCGCTTGCATGGTGTTAAAGGCCCGTGCCGCACGTCGCACTTCGAGTGGTCCCTCCTCGTTGAGCGGCGGGCGCTGAATATCGCGTCCAAGCTCCTCAGCGGCATTTCCCAGCACAGCCAGCGGCCGGGTGACGCCGCGCACGGCGATAAGCGACAGGGCCACCACTGAAACGAGCAGCACGCCCAAGGCGAGCAACAACTTCGTTGGCCAGGCGAATGCTTCGTCCGGCAAGCGGTGGGCGATACTGATCCAGGCCCCGTCACGCAGTTGCGCCTGCACCAGGAACGATGCATGCGGAAATGGGGGTAAGCCGAAAAACCGCATATGTTCGGGTGCCATGTGACGCATCCACGGGCGCGGTGGCGGGCCTGCGCGGGAGGGCGATGATGCGCCCGGGGCCGGACCCGTGGCGGCGACGGCGATCCGGAGGTTACGGTCGTCGCCCAATGCGCGACGCAACGCCGCGCGCAGGTGCGTGGCCGCGGGGTTGTCAGCGTTACTGAACGAGCCGGCCTCCGGTGGCGGGGTGAAGGCCACACGCAGTCCGGCGGTGTTCAAGGCCGGCAGAATGGTGCGGCGCTGATCAGGGCCCAAAGTGTCGAGAACGTGCACGATACTCGCGATGCGCTGGATCGCGAAATGCCCGCCGGTCTCGTACACTGCGGTCGCACGATCGCGAAGCAATATCCACGCCCCCGCTCCTTGCGCCACGAGTAACCCACCGAGCAGAATCATTACCAGCCGACCGAACAACGTTGATGGCAGCAGCCGGATCATCGTTCTATCTCTACTGTGACGGCAAGCACGTAACCTTCGCCGCGCACGGTCTTGATAAGTGTGGGTTCCTGCGCGGTATCGGCCAGGCGGCGACGCAAGCGCCCGACCTGTACATCGATGCTGCGATCAAAAGGAGTCGCGTCACGACCGCGCGTAAGGTCGAGCAGCTGTTCACGGCTCAATACCCGGTTCGCGTGTTCAAGAAATACCTGTAGCAATCGGTATTCGCCGCTAGTCAGAGGCGTAACGACACCCTGGGGCGATGTTAGCTGTCGCGTTGAGAGGTCCAGTGTCCAACCCGCGAAGCGCAGTCGCTTGGTATCGCTTGCCAAGCCGCTGCCGGGCAATGTTTGGGCCCGTCGCAATACCGCCTTGATGCGCGCCAGCAGCTCGCGCGGATTAAACGGTTTCGGCACGTAATCGTCCGCGCCCATCTCGAGACCGACGATGCGATCGGTGTCCTCGCCACGCGCCGTCAGCATGATGACCGGTAGATTGGAGCGTGTGCGAAGATCGCGACAAAGCGTCAGACCATCTTCCCCAGGCAGCATCAAGTCGAGGATGACAAGATCGTAGCGCCCGCTGTTTAACGCCGCACGCATGGCGCGACCGTCGCCGACGGCGTCGGCGCGCATGCCGTTTCGCGTCAGGTAATCCTGGAGAAGCTGGCGGATCTCCGCGTCGTCGTCGACGATCAAGATATGTTCGGGACGGTCCATGAGCGTCTTTATACGCCAATCGTGCGCAGCGCGGTTCAAAAAATTGTAACGGAATGTGACAAGGCGTGCTGCTGACGGGAAGCGTTACAAAAATCCCCTGCTGTTGACACACACCGGTTACAGACACGTGTTTTCATTAGTCTTGCGGAAAGTAAAGAGATCCGTAAAGGAGATATCAGATGAGAACCTTATCGAAATTGGTCGTAGCAACGCTAGCAGTTGGCACCATCGCGGTCGCGGCGAGCACCTTTGCCCACGGCCCCGGCTATGGGTCGGGCATGGGGTACGGACCCGGCGGTGGTATGGGCATGATGGGCGGCATGATGAGTGGTTATGGTGGTGGACCCGGCACTGCTCCGTGTGTGGGGGCAGGAGGCCCCGGCACGCGCTTGGAGGCGATCAAGGATGAGCTGAAGCTCACCGCTGAACAGAGCAAGGCGTGGGAGGCGTTCGAGCAAGCTGTCACTGCGCAGCGACAGCTCATGACGCAGGGACATCCCCGTTGGTCCCAGAACACTGATGAGCATATCGCCTTCATGGAAGGCCGCTTGGCGGGCATGAAGGCCGTGCAACAGGCGCGCAAGGACCTGTACAGCGTATTGACGCCTGATCAAAAAGCCGTCGCCGATCGCTTGGGTTTTGGTGGCCCGAGCGGGTGACAAAATACCCGCGTGGGCGCGAAGGGCGGGCCAATCGGCCCGCCTTCTTTTTGCCAAGTCGGGTTCTCACCGGGTGTAGAGCGGGATCGGCTTCTATTCCCGAGCCTGTCCCAGCCGACCCTAGAGCAGGACACGCGCGTGAATCGCGGCCATTGAGCATACTCAGTCCGGCAACAAAAAGCATCTCGCGCGAATCGAGCGCAACTCATTTGGGTGACTGCAAAGTTAGGGTAGACTGTGACGCACACGGTTTTCTGATCGGTGCTGCCACTGGCCATGCCGTCTTTCATCCAGTTACTCGTCATCGTCGCCGTAGCGCTAATCGTAATCGTGATCTGGCGCATGGCACGCCGAAGTCCCGCGCGGCATGAAAGCGCTCGGCAGCTGCAAAGCCAAGACGATGAGCGACGCGCGGCGCAGCGCCGGGTAGGACCCGAACGCCGCCAAAGCATGCGTCGCGAACCGGATCGGCGCCAGGGGCGCGGCCGCCGCGCGGAAGACCAATCAGACTGATCCGGACCCGCACGCGCCAAGCGAACCCCATTCGCTGATGAACCCGCCGCCGCTTCGGCTACCGCCGAACCCTTCAGGCTAGGCGCGCCGACGCCGAATCGCAGGCCCCTTTTCTAGGCCTATTGCTTCTTGCCCATCATCTTGTCTTTATCGCTTGTCATCATCTCCTCTTTTTTCATCATGCCCTTATCGGTCATACCTTTCTTGTCCGGCATCTGCTCCTTTTCCATCATCTCCTCTTTTTTCATCATGTTATCTTTGTCTTTCATTTCCTCTTTCGTCATCATTGTTTCCTGTTTCATCATTCCCTTTTCCTTCTCGGCGCTACCGGCGGTCGTGACTACGCCGATAGCGAGAAAAGAAGCAGCCAACAGGGCGGTAAACATCGGTCTACGGATGCCGTACAGCGTGCTCATTACAAACCTCCTTTGGGGCCTGGATAGGCATGGACAGTTGCAGAACCTTGGCCACCTAAAGCAAATGGCGACAAGGACGCTGGCAGAGTAACCGGCGGTTATAAGAGACAAATAACGAATTTTTAAAAACTTTGTAACGAATGGGTAAAGATTTCGTGCGTTGCGGTGCTACAGCAGTGCGGTAGCTGCGCCGTTTGGAGCGGCGGTGTCGGGTCTATATGAAATCAGATGCACTAACTCGAACTAGACCATGCAGACAGTGTTCGATCTGATCGAACTTGACTGACCGTTATCGGCCCAAGAGCTGCCGTTAAAAATATAGATGCCTGTCAGGCGGCTACCGACCCAAACCGGACACTCGCAATGAGTGATGGGCGCCGGTTGCCGAGGTTGGCGGAGGTTCGGCCCCCCGGACGCGCCACGCAAGAAAGGCCCGACCTCTAACTGTGCCTCTTCAGGTTGAAGCTGAAGCACTGAAAACCGGCTGGAACATGCGACGGTATTCACGGGGCGTGAGGCCCGTGCAGCGCTTGAACAACCTGCGAAAGAAAGACACGTCTTCATAGCCGACTTCCACACTGATTTCATCGACGGGCATCTGTCCGGATTCCAGCCGGCGCTTCGCCTCTTCTACGCGTAAGTTCTGTAGGTATTCGATAAGCGGTACGCCAGTGGCGGCCTTGAACCGCCGCTTCAGAGTACGTTCGGGGATCTTTGATGAGTTGACCACCTGCTTGATGGCATCGGCATTTCTTAAATGTTTGCGAAGCCACTCCTCGCAGGCCCGCACCACAGAGTCGGCATGGGGCTGTCTGCGCACCAAGGTTGCATAGGGCAACTGGCCTTCCCCGTGCCATTTGAGGAGATAGACCTTGGCGATGCGCAGTGCCTCTCCCGGGTTGGCGTGGCGAGATATGATGTGTAGCGCTAGATCGTGCCAGGACGTGCTGCCGCCTGCGGTGACGATGCGACCTTGCGGATCGGCAAAGACGAGATTCGGTTCCGGTCGGAAATGGATTTTCGGATAGCGCTTCCTGAACAGATCCTGATAGCCCCAGTGGGACGTGGCCTCACGGCCATCAAGTAAGCCAGTCTCGGCCAGCATCAGCGCACCTGAGCAGGCCGAGTAAAGCGTGGTGCCTTCCTTATACTTGCGGCGTATCCATTCCATAAGCTCCGAGTAACGTCCGTGGATGTCTTCGTCGGGTCCCAGCCAGAGCTCAGGCAAGATAACGATAGTAGCCTTGGGGTCATCGGCGACCGAAACATCGGGCACGACTGGAATCCGATTGCCGCAGGTGAAGGTTTCTCTGCTGGGCGCCGCGATACGGACCTGAAAAAGGGTCTGCTCCGGTTCCGTGCGCACCAGGGTCTGCCAGAGATTTCCCGCCGCCTGGAGGACATCCACCATGCCGTAGAGGGCAGAGCCTGCGGTCTCTGGGACGGCGACGATTAGGACTTGCACAGAGCCTTTACTGGCGCTTGTCATCCGATGAACTCAAATCAGTGGCACGAATGCCCCGGTAGTGGCCAAAGTCCATCTTATGCCCCCGCCTGTCAAGCCCTATCGTATGGCTCACGTTGCTTCCACGCTGTCACGCAGCCTAAGCGACGCATCGAGTAACCAAACTTTTGAAAGGAGATCGACCATGTCATATCAGACGAAAAGCAACCGGGTGGAATCCGCCCCAAACGACGTTACCGTCAATGGCATCCATATGCCGACCCTGCAGGAGACCGTGCAGGCGATCGCGCAGGACCCCGGCCTGGGAGAAAGCCAGTTCCGCGTTCGCAACACCTGGCTAGGCGGTAACCATAATCGATCGACGGTTACCGGCTTCTACAGCGCTCGGCAGGAAATCGCCCACAAGCAGCAGTTCGAGCTGTACGCCGATGAGCCGTCCATACTGGCGGGCAACGACGAAGGCGCCAATCCGGTCGAGCATCTGTTGAACGCCCTCGCGGCCTGTGTAACCACGAGCATGGTGGCCCATGCCGCGGTCCGAGGAATTCATATCGAGGAGCTGGAGTCAGAGGTTGAGGGCGACATCGACCTGAGAGGTTTCCTTGGGCTTGCCGATGACGTGCCAAAGGGATTTACCGACATCCGCGTCAACTTCAAGGTTAAGGCCGATGTGGCCAGCATGGAAAGGCTCAAAAGACTGGCCCTGTACTCGCCCGTATTCAACACCATCACCCGGGGTGCGAATGTGGACGTTCGAGTAGAGCCGAAGTAGAGGCCGGGCTCAGCGGCCAACCCTGGCGGCTCGCCTCTTGTAGGTGTCATGGGTTGGCTGCGAGAGCCTGATATTCTCCAAGCCTCGGCACTGCGCGGCGATCGCAAATGCAGACGTTCAACATTTCATGAGTCAGAGCAGGCCATTAACGGTCGTGGAGTATTTGATCAACATCGCAAACGTTCTGTACCTGCTTTCGTGCTTCGTGCGAGACATGTTGTGGCTGCGCATACTCACTGTCATCGCCGCATCGTGCCTTACTGTGTATTTCCGTTTCGGGCCCGAGCCGCTGATGGTCGTTGTTTACTGGAACCTCTTCTTTATTGCGTTGAACGTCTATTGGGTCTTCCGCCTCTTGCTTGAACGTCGAGGGCACCCAAAGGTATGTTCTTCACTGGGTGTTGGATCCACTGTCGCATAACTCGCTCCCATATCCAGACTGTTTAGGCAAGAACGCCCACGTTCAGACCATTTCAATGGGATAGTGCGAGAGTTTTGCCGGTGTGCGGGCCGAAACAGGGGGCATCTGAACGGCCGCTTGTGGCCGGAAGCTGCCGCTCAAGCGATAGCCTTCTGTCAGGCGGCTTCCGACCCATAGCCGACGTCCATACTACTCGAGGGAGAAAACAGAGTGCTTGCTCAGCCGGAGAAGTCCAGATCGAAGACGGGCATCACGATGCCATATAATATGCCTTCAGTTACACGGCAAAATCGACTGTTAAATACTAGTTAGGCAGCGGTAAATGAGCATCTTTGAACGCTATCTCACCATATGGGTCGCACTTTGCATTGTCGTTGGCATCGTGCTTGGGCAACTGTTTCCGAACGTATTTGAGTTCGTAGGCCGTATCGAGGTGGCCCACATCAACCTGCCAGTTGCCGTGCTTGTCTGGTTGATGATCATTCCGATGCTAATCAAGATCGATCTGAAGCAACTTAGAGGAGTCAGCCAACACTGGCGAGGTGTTGGGGTCACCCTATTCGTCAACTGGGCAGTTAAGCCATTTTCAATGGCGCTGCTCGGCTGGTTGTTCATCGGCTATCTCTTTCGCGACTACCTTCCTGTCGAACAAATCGATTTTTACATCGCCGGGCTGGTGATACTGGCCGCAGCGCCGTGCACCGCGATGGTATTCGTTTGGAGCCACCTGATGCGAGGCGAGCCCCACTTCACACTCTCGCAGGTGGCCTTAAACGACGTAATCATGGTGTTTGCTTTTGCGCCCATCATCACATTGCTGCTGGGATTATCCGCAATCACTGTGCCTTGGAACACGCTACTTCTGTCAGTAGTTCTCTACATTGTTATACCTCTAATCATCGCAAGTCTGTGGCGCAGGAATCTATTGAATCGCGATAATGGTCAGGCGCAATTAAATAAGGTTATTGCGCGCCTCGGCCCGATATCGCTTGGCGCGTTGTTAGCCACGCTGATATTGCTCTTTGGTTTCCAGGGAAAACAGATAATTGCCGCGCCATTGATTATAGCGTTGCTGGCAGTGCCAATCTTGATCCAGGTCTTTTTCAATTCAGGATTGGCTTACTTGCTTAATCGTCAGATGCGTTCCCCGCATTGCGTTGCAGGACCGTCCGCACTGATCGGTGCAAGTAACTTCTTTGAACTAGCTGTGGCCACAGCTATTGCATTATTTGGATTCGAATCTGGTGCTGCATTAGCCACTGTCGTGGGCGTGTTGATCGAGGTTCCCGTAATGCTGGTGGCTGTGCGAGTAGTCAACCAGTCTCGAGGTTGGTATGAGCGTCGTGCCGGTATCGTTCCGTACAGTGAATGTTGCCCTGCGGCTGTGCCTCTAAATACGCGCCCTTAGCCTAACTATTTTTGACTTCTTGAATGGCCGCTATTGGCTGCGGTTTCAACCGATCGACGCAACACATTGGCTAAAGCGTTCAGCCGGTGTCTCGAAGTTTAACGTTTCTCTCGGTCTCTCGTTAAGCTGTCTGGCTACCGCATTGAGTCTGTTCTGATGAACGTTGGAGAGGTCCATGCCTTTCGGGAAGTACTGCCTCAATAGGCCATTGGTGTTCTCATTCGATCCCCGCTGCCAGGGGTTTTGTGGGTCGCAGAAGTACACCTTGATGTCGGTGGCGAGCGTGAA
>CAYGAS010000022.1:0-2904 GCA_964347935.1 uncultured Nitrospiraceae bacterium
AGAAGGTCCTATCGCTCGCTCTTGCCGATGAGACCCAGTTTTTGATTTCTTCGCAAGCGCCTGATTTCGTGTTCTCGCCGCGTCGCTGCTGCGCGCGACTCTACAGTTTCGCGGTATACCAGCTCGACTGGTTGGCGCCCGCGTGTATAACGCGCCGCTGACAGTCCGCGAGCGTTGTGCTCGCGCACACGCCTTGTTACATCCTTGGTAATGCCCGTATAGAGACTGTCATCGGCGCAGCGCACTATGTAGACGTACCAGCTCCCCATCAATGTCCACCTTGCCTTGTCGTCCCCATCCTCGCGGAATGTGGAGACTGTCAAAAACTAGTGGCCCGGTACAGGGGCCTTGTCCATCAGGCAGCCATAACCAGCACGAGGATACCCGCTGCCACCAGGCCCATGCCTGTGAGCTCAAGTCGGGAGCTGTGCTCGCGGAAGAAAAACGTGGATATGGCCAGAGCAAAAACAAACTCAATCTGGCCTAGCGCCTTGACGTACGACGCTCGTTCCAGCGTCATGGCGGTAAACCAGCCAATCGAGCCTAGCGCCGACGTCACCCCAACGAATATGCATGCGCGCCATTGCCTGGCCATGAGCACGAATTGTTCCGGCGTCCGCATGGCGACATACACGACGGTTATCAGGGTCTGGATTGTTACCATGGTGACCAGTGTTACCCCGGCGGTGAGCAGGAAATTGTCTATGCCAAAAGAAAGGCTCGCCTTGCGTATCGAAAGCGAACACAGGGCAAAGCCCAATCCCGACGCGAGGCCAACAGCCGCCGCCCGGTTCCACAGTCGGTGCAACAAAGTGTGCTGATCCAGGTGCGTGCGTGCAACGGTGAGCACGATGACGCCCGCGACACTGACTACGATCGCCACCCAACCTTCAAGGCTAATCCATTCGCCAAACAACGTTGCGCCGAGCAGGGCGGTCAGGAAGGCCTCGGTACGCGCATAGGTAGTGCCGACAGCAAAGTTCCGCAGCGAGAAGAGGTAAATCAGCAACACCGTGGCCAAGATCTGCGTCACGCTGGCGAATACCGCGTGGCCGATGAAAACCGCATTGAACGCCGGCAGCTCGGTATCGAACCAAAGTGCGAGCGCAGCTAGATAAACCACCACAAATGGCAAGCCAAAAAGGAACCGCACCAGTGTCGCTGCCATCGCATCCAGATGCGTAGTCAGGTGCTTTTGCCCGGCCGTGCGCACCGTCTGCATGACCACTGCGAATAATGTGATGGGTATCCAGGCCCAAGACATGCTCATTGCCCACACGTGCCGGCCACCGTCGCGCTGGCCTGCAACCGCTTAAACGCTGTCAGGTGGAAACTTGCCTGCACGATTAGAACAGGTGCTGACCGCGAACTTCAGCCGCATCGGTTAAGTACTGGAGCTGCATCAGTTCATCGCGCTTCAAGAGCCGGACATTGCGAGAAAGCATAGATGGCGCCATCACAATTTCGCCCGCAAGGCCCGCAATGATGAGTTTCTGTTGCGCCCCCAATGCTACCGGGACAGCGACTTGTGTCGATCGCAGTCGCGTCGGTGACAAAATTGTCTCGAAGAGCTCGGTCACGACACGAGACGCCTTTGGCAAGTTGAAATTGCTGCACTCGCTTATAACTTCACGACAAGCGTCATCGCTCGAGCCAGCGCTTCGCTGTTGTGCCATACACCTCAGATAATGATCTTGCGCAGACATTTTAACCACACATTTTCTGGCTTGACAGGTATGCGCCTTGTATATACATTTTTCGCTCTCAAACACCCACACTTGGAGAAACAATCGTGAAACAATCCGCTATCGCCATTCTCGCAGCCGCTTTTCTGCTGGCGTTAACCGCGCCCGTTCAGGCTGCTCATTGTCCGGCGCTGGTCAAAGAATGTCGTACCTTGGTCCAAAAGCTAGAAAAGAAGGGCAAAAGTGACGCCATGACACTCGCGAAGGCAAAGCAAGGTTGCGAGGACGCGCAAAAACTACATGAGTCTGGAAAGCACAAGGATTCGGTCATTAAGGCCGGTCAGGCGATCACACTCGCTGGCGAGTCAGTCAAATAATTACGTCATTTTGTAAATATTTTTTCGATAACGACGTTTCCGTTCTTAGCGGCCCGGTCAGCAGACGGGCCGTTTGTTTTTTTGTCCGACCGGGCTTAAAGAAAGCCATCAGAATTTTTGCCCTTTTCCGTGCCCTTGAAATACCTTAGTGCATCAGGGCATAGTCTGTCCCGAGGCGGGCACGACAAAAAGGAGGATTGCGACATGTCCGAGAACGCGCAAACGATTACGCTGGCGCCCCGCGCCTACGGCAAGCTCGGCGTTTTACACTGTGGTGTAACCCGCGAGGGTCTAGTCACCGTTGCCGGCGACGTACAAGACATCGATGATGGCAAAGAGGTGTTGTTCGCAAAGACCGCGGTGGCCGTGTCAAGAAAAGGCAGTGAATATGTCTTTACGAAGAAGTAGGACCGCCTTTACATATCTGGCACCACCTCGCGCTGCTGGCCGGCTGCGGTTCGCGCACTTACCACAATCCTCGCACTCATCAGCACCTCAATATCTTGCATACACGCTAGTCTTGCCGGCGTGATCAAAAATGGAGACGTCGTAGGGGTCCTTGCGCGACCCTTCCATGCCGGGCCAGTCCATCGGCATTCCAGGGACCGATAGACCGGAAACAGCGCGACGTTCCGATAACAAGCGCTTGATGTCCTGCGCCGGCACATGGCCTTCGACGACGTAACCCCCGACGATCGCCGTGTGGCAACTCTCGGCATGAGGGGGGACACCGTGCCGGCGTTTGATCCCCTGGAGGTTCGCCGTGTCGGTCGTCCGGACAGCGAAGCCATTCGCCTCGAGATGCTCAGCCCACTTGGCGCAGCAGCCGCACGAGGCAGACT
>CAYGAS010000023.1:0-4669 GCA_964347935.1 uncultured Nitrospiraceae bacterium
TCAAGGCTGGAACAGGGGTTCGAATCCCCTTGGGGACGCCATGTCGAGGGTGCGACCCGCCGCAATGCGGTAGTGGATGCGGCAGTGCAGATTGCCGGGGTCGAGCGTGATCTGTTCGACGGCGGCCTGAAGGACTCCTTTCAGTCTGGGTCGCTCGGCCTCGTCGATCTCCACTGCCAGGGTGCGCACTAGCTTTGCGACTTCATCGCGTGTCACTGAGTGGAGTACGTTTCGTACCGCGTGCTCTTGCTCGACTCGGGAGATTTCTTCGAGCAGCACCTGACGGCGGCTTTCTAGCTCGTTTACCTTACGCAGCGCCGGTGCGGGGTTATCAAGCTGCAAGGCGAAGCCCATTGCCTTCTTGATCTGCGCCTCGAGCTGCTGCAGTTCCCGGCTCAGTGGCCCGGCGGTGTCGGACTTTATAGCGCGTGCTTCGCGTTTTGCTTCGGCATAGAGCGCGTCGATGAAGTCATCTGAGCCCATATCCGAGACGATCTGATCGACGACTGCGCGGTCCACGGCTTCCTTCCGCACATAACGGCCCCTATCACTTTTGGCGCGCTTCAGGCGGTAGCTCTGGCACCAGCCCTCCCATAGCCGCCCGTCCGGCGCGCGAAGCAATCCCGAGAGCAAATGCTCGGACAGCCCACGGCGCGCACGAGAGACCGCTTCCCCATGGATGCTGTGTTCCAGTTGATCTAGGAGTGCCTCGGCTTCGTCTTGGCTAATAAGCGCCGGGTGCGTGTTTTCCTTAATGTGCCACTCTGCACGCGGCCGCATCTTCTTGCCGCCCTTGTACCCGCCCCCGGGATTTACTTCGTTGTGGCGGTTCCAAAAGTACCGGTTCTATGATCCGAGACGCTCATCCAAGACCGGCCCCTAGCCGGGCAGCGCGAGCGCCCGCCCCGATCAATAGCCGCGCAAAGCGCCGCCCCATGAGTGCGGTTTCGCGGTTATTTGTTCGCAGCCGTGCGCCCATACTGCCCACCGCGTGGATACTTGCCGTGGATATCATTCGAAATAAGAAGAGGGCCGGCGCATGACGCGACGCCAGTTGATGGCTGGCTTGCTCGCGGGCACGTTGCTCGTGGGGATCCCGTCGATTTGGTTTGCGAGCACATTCTTTCGCACCGAGTTCAGCAAGCCGACCGAACTCCATGTGGCGGCCAAGCGCAATGACCTCGAGACGATCGAGACCTGGATCGCCAAGGGCCGAAACCTCGACGTCAAGTACAACGATCCCGGCAATCTCCACGAAGGCTCCGGCGTCGCCGGGCAGACGGCGCTCATGTTCGCCGCCGAGCACCGGCACGTGGAGGCCGTGCGCGCGCTGGTGGAAGGCGGCGCCGATATCTATCTTGAGACCTGGCGACCGGGCCGCGACGGCTACCAGTATTCGGTCTTCGACTACGCGGTCAAAGGCGGCAATCCTGAGATCGTGTGCTATCTCTGGCGAATCTCCGACAAGAGCTTCTTCAGGAAACGGATCGCGCGAAACCTCGGCACCGCCTACCGGCGCTTCTGTGAAGCGGTGGCACCGCAGAGCCAGGAGGCGGCCCACGCGCTGGTCGTCTTCTTGCTCGAGAATGTGGCCGATGCCGAGGTCGCGGCCGATGCGCTGGCCTACATTTCGACTCGTGCCGAGTGCCTCGACGAGATCCGCTTTCTCTTGGAGCGCGGCATCGCGCCGACGCCGGCATCACTGGTCGCCGCCGCCTGGCTGGGCCGCGCGGGGATCGTCTCGCTTTATCTCGCGCGCGGGGTCGACGTCAATGCCATCGTCGATCACTACTATCTTGGGCGCCAGACCACCGCGCTCATCGCTGCCGCCACGGCCGGCCAGCGCGAGGCGGTGGAGGCGCTGCTTGCGGCGGGGGCGGACCCGAACCTGCACGATGCCGCCGGGCGCACGGCCTTGATTGCCGCCGTCGCCGAGCAGGTCTGCACTGCCCGGCAACCCCGGTGCGAAGCGCGCCTCGCGGTCATGAAGGCCTTGCTCAGGCACGGCGCGCGCACGGACCTCCGCGACCGCCAGGGGAAGACGGCGCTGGATCACGCCGACTCGTATGCGGGCGACGTGTACGTGGCCAGGAAAAAAGCCATCCTGCGGGGTCTCGAATGATGGCGCAGGTTCTCTCTCCTGCAAGCGTGCGAGACGGCTGCGATGGGCGCGCCCGGGGGTTCGTTCCTCGAGGTGGCGGGTCTGCGCAGCGGGTCGACGGTGCGCTCGGCTCGGGGGTGCGCACGGCAGGTCTCTGTTATTCGGAGCAAATACGATGTCCTCGAAATCGAAATTAGTTCTGATCCTCGTCCTGGTGCCGATCCTGTCCGTGGTGCTGGTGACGGCGTATTCGCGCCTGCGCGACGCCGCCCCGGTGAAGGGCCGGGTGATCGAGGCCGGCACGGGGCGTTCGATCGAAGGCGCGTTCGTGGTCGTCAAGTGGACGTATTACTTATGGCACAGCTATTGTTTTCACGTGCAAGTGGCGGAGACGAATGCCGACGGCGACTTCGAGATCCCGTGGCAGATCCGCCATGTCGCGCTGTCGGCAAAGCCGAACGTCGGCGGCTACATCGTCGCGGTCTACAAGAAAGGCTATCGGGACATTCAATCGTCCGGCATGCTGATCAGCGTGGATTCGCACGCGGTCGTCTACACGCCGCCCGATCCGAATGTCACGTCGATCACGATTGAGGACCTGGACCTCGAGCAGGAGAAGTATGAATACGCGACCTCGTACGACGAGGAGCGCCGGGGCATCCGCACCAAGACGGCGCTCAGGAGCCCGCTTCCCGCCTGGTGGCGGTTCGGCACCGATTGGCAGTATCTCGTGCCCGACACGAGCCCGCCCGCGCAGCGCCTGGTGCATCTGCGAAAGTTGTCGCGCGGGGCGAGTTGCTACGGCGCGGGCGCGCAAAACAGGAATCTCGTGCCCTTCCAGGAAGCGCTTTACGCAGAGGCGCGCGAAATCGCTGCGAGTGCCGAGGCACGCAAGATCGCCCGCTGGCTCTGCGAAGAGCTGGCCTACGTGGCGACGCGCCAAGACGGCCACCCCACGGGCTCGCAGACCGACGCCCTGAAAGAGGCCTATCTGCGCGCGCACCGGCCCGAGTGCCTGGCCGGCCCTGCTGCATCGGGCGCGTTACCCGAAGGCGCCAGGTAGAAAACACGGCAGGAGGGTTTTTCCGATGTTGTGGCTGCTGCAAATCTTCGTAGGGTCGATGGTCTGTGTGCTGGTCTGGCACGCCACGCACCGTGTGCGGCCTCGCGTTGCCAAGGCGCTGGTGCGGGCGGCGCCGGTGGCGCTCACCTTGGCGCCGGGTGTGATCGCGGCTATGGGGTCTTCTTTCCGCCGGGGGTGGCGCTGCTGGTTTACGGGCTCGTCGCCGGGCAACGGATCGCGATGGCTAGTTTCGTGGTGTATTCGTTTCTCGTGCTGTGGGTGATCGTCTTTGTGTGTCTACTCGCGTTCGATTTGAGGTACAAGGCGAGCTCAGGCAAGCGAACGCCCAACGTAGCTGAGGGTGCACCGCACGAGCAAGTGAACGCTGATTATCGACGCTAGGCCAGATGGCAGATGCAACCTGCAGCGCCAAGTGTACAGCCGCGCGAGTACCCACGCGACAGCATGACCTGGATAGTCTCATGGGTTCTGCCTCGATCGACCTAAGAGACGCCTTCCGACGACACAAAAAGGGATGGGTCGTCTTCCTCGGTCTAGGCCTTGCCTATGGCACCGGGATGATCGGTGGACCTCATGTTGGCAAGGTGGTGAATTCACTAACGCAGGAACCGATCGAGGGCGCGGAGGTAAGGGTTTACTTCGATGGGATCGTGCCGGGCCCGGGCCATGCTTCCAGTCAGACGCTAAAGACGATCGATACCACGACCAACAAATCAGGTTGGTATTACACCTGGCCATGGATTGGCCCCCCGAAAGGCCTTTTCGTTGGCCGGTACACGTATCCTACAGCCAGCAAAGCAGGATTTGTTCCCACGCGGGGACGGTATCGCGTTCGAACCCATCCACTGTTCTTGGTACCCGAAGCGGAAGTGGTGATGGAGCAAATACGCGATTGGTGGTGGGCCGCCGAGAATGCCACGCTTCTCGATCCCACGTTCACGAATCCCAACAATCCCTCGGAATTCAACGACAACGTCTATCGCTACGAACAATATCTCCATGCCTATGACAGGGCAAAGCAAGTCGCAAAGACGGCACGCGAGCTCGAGTTCCTAGCCGAGATGTGCGATCGAACACGGAAGTTTTATGAAAGCATCACGTGGACCGCGAGAAGACTGGAACGGCTCAAAGAATGCGGCGATCGATGTTCGTATGCGAAATTTAAAGAAGCCTGTGAGGTCCTGAAGGAACCGCAGCGAGTTGACGCCGACAAACAAACGAAACTGAGCCGTTTGCACCGATCCTCACGTTATCCTCCGCGTGCGGCTCCAGGCGAAAAGATCGATCAAGTACCGTTGCCAGAACCGTCCAGCAGCCGTGTTACCGGTGAAGTGCAAGGCGTGTTTGCGTTTTGACGGTTTCTCCCCAATGGGGTGAGAACCCGGGTTCGACGCGGCTTGCCTCGAGCAAATTCCGAACGATCGAAGGTTGGCGTGAAGGGCTAATCGCCTTGGGGGCGCTTTTTTAGCCGCTCCCTCGTACCG
>CAYGAS010000024.1:0-2783 GCA_964347935.1 uncultured Nitrospiraceae bacterium
GGTGGGGGAACTGGGCGGCATTAAGTCACTTTATTCCGATTCATACTTTCCCGAGAACGAATTCTGGGAAATCTACAACAAGGTGCGCTACGATCAGCTGAAAGCCAAGTATGACCCGCGTGCGCGCTTCAAGAACCTCTACGAAAAGTGTGTGCTTAGACGCTAAGGACGCTTGCCAACACCTGCAGCACGCCAGCTCGAAGCCTTGGCGAGCGCTGATCCTGCCGCGGGCGTCAGCCACGCAGAATTCGTCCACGCTGCCGCAGATGGGCCATTCGCGGCCAGCCAAAGCTTGAGCCTAGGGGTGTTCGGCCCTTTCTCCAGTTCGCAATCTGGGCCATTTTTCCCAAGAAATGCAAGGCCCAGGGCCACCTGGCCCGCCCCTATGGTCACCCCACCGGACCGCCTGGCATGCCTTTTGTATCGGCTAGAGTGTACTGAGTGGGGCTTGGAGGCATGTTCCTACTGACAGGCGGTCAAATCCAGCGCGGGGCGCGTCCTATACTTGGGGCGCGACGCGTCGTCCTATTGCCCGGTGAGCTCGCCCGTTGGCCGGAGCATAAGCAGCAAATCTCCCGCATCCTCGGCCGATCGCGCTGGCAGTCGGGAAAAGCGTGACCGGTACGATGGACCTAGCATTCAACAGCAGCGCCTTTCTCAGCCGACGGCTCGGTGAGTACAAGCGGTGGCGCGAAGACCTGATTGCCACCATCGCAAGCTATCAGGCGTGGATCGAGCAGGAGGAGCTCGCCACCGGCGAGGATGACCTGCGCGTCTACGAGCTCATCGATGCACTGAAGGCCGACAAGCTGAACATCGCCATTGTCGGAGAGTTCTCGCGCGGCAAGACTGAGCTCATCAATGCAATTTTCTTCGCCGACTACAAACAGCGGCTACTGCCTACCGAAGCCGGCCGCACTACGATGTGCCCAACCGAGCTGCGCTACGATCACGATGTGCCGCCTTCGCTGAAGCTGTTGCCGATCGAGAGCCGCAAGAATAATCAGACCATCGCCGAACTGAAGCTGTCACCGACCTACTGGACAACCTTCCCGCTCGATCTCGACACACCGGAGCAACTCACGGAAGCGTTCAGGGAGATCGTCAAGTCCAAGACAGTCAGCATCCGCGAGGCGCAGGAACTGGGGCTTTACGACCCGGCCTCGCCCGAGAGCGGCTCCAAGGTAACCGTCCCTCTTTGGCGGCATGCAGTCATCAACTATCCGCATCCGCTGCTGCAGCAGGGATTGGTCATACTCGACACTCCAGGACTAAACTCGCTCGGCAGCGAACCCGAGCTGACCATGAATATGCTGCCTTCCGCGCATGTCGTCATCTTCGTTCTCGGTGCCGACACCGGTGTAACCAAGTCTGACCTGGAGGTATGGCAAAACCATGTCTGTGTCGCGAAGGACAACGCCGAACGAGGCCGCATCGTCGTACTGAACAAGGTCGACACCCTGTGGGACGAGCTACGGGGCGAGCACGCGGTCTCCGCCAGCATTTCGCGCCAGACACAGGAAACTGCAGCCGCACTCGGGATCAGTAAACACCATGTCTTTTCGGTATCGGCGCAGAAAGGATTGCTGGCCAAGGTCAAGCAAGACGATGAACTCTTAACCAAGAGCGGGCTTTCTGAGCTTGAGGTGAAGCTTTCCGACGATATTATCCCCGAAAAGCAGACGCTCATCCGCGAGAAAGTCGTGCGCGATATCGGCGGCATGATTCAGTCTACGGTTGCCATGATCGATACGCGACTCTCTGTAACCAAAGCCGAACTCAAAGAACTGCAAGGCATCAGTGGCAAGAACGAGACTGTCATCGAGAATATGATGGCGAAAAAATCAAATGACCAACAGGCCTATGATCAAAAGCTCGCCAATCTCGAAAACACCAAACGTGTGCTGGGTGAACAAGTACGACTGCTGCTCGATTACCTGAGCATGGAAGCACTCGACAACTTGATCGCTAAAACGCGTGAAGACATGAAAGGCAGCTGGACGACGCATGGTCTGAAGACAGGCATGAAAACCTTCTTCCAAGGCACGGTCCAAACAATGGACAAGGTGCATAAGCATACCGAGCGTATGAAAGGCCTGATTGAGGCCATCTACAAGCAGTTTCAGGTGGGCCATGGCCTGGCCAAGATCAAGCTCGAGAGCTTCGCGCTGGAACCCTACTACAAGGAGCTCAAGCGTCTGAACAAAGAGGCCGAAGCGTTTCGTAAGAGTGCCACGATGATGATAACGGAGCAGCACTTTGTCGTGAAACGTTTCTTTATCACCCTGGTGAGCCGCACTCGGCACCTGTTCGATGAGTGCAATAAGGGGGCTGCGACCTGGAGCAAGGCCGTCATGTCGCCTGTGTTCGCCCAAATCCGTGAGCACAAACATATGATGGACCAGCGCATGGAGAATCTTAAGAAGATCCGGCACAGCACGCGACATCTGAACGAACGCATCGCACAGCTCGAGGCCACGCGAACGAAGTTAGAGAGCCAGAAGCAGGTCAGTCGGGACATCCTGGCAAAGCTTGACAGCCCCGTGGCCGCTAACGCTGAGCAATCAGCCTCTCAGACGGAGTCTGAAACCGAGGCTCAGACGGAGTCCGAGCGAACGGTGGAGCTGACAGAGGTTCGCGGCGTGGCCTGAGGCGACCATCACCAGGGGCCAGCCTTGCAGGCCTGCCGTTCATCGATCAAACAGCACCGTTTGTCAGCAGGTGCGTGCGCGAGGGCGCAACGCAGCGCGGGTGACCCAACTCAACGGCCAGCTACCGTGCGG
>CAYGAS010000025.1:0-26649 GCA_964347935.1 uncultured Nitrospiraceae bacterium
AGCATTTGCCGCGCGGCTCCCATACTGCGCTTGATGCTACTTTTTCCTTCTTGCCTTCCTTTTCTTCTTGCCCCCTGCCGCCTTGGCCTTCAGCTTCTTGATATCGCGCACGGCCTTAGCCTTGAGGCGCTTGATTTCGCGCAAGGCCTTCGTCTTGATGCGTTTGGCTTCTTTCTTTGCCCGGGCCTCGGCTTTCTTGAGGATATCCTCAGCCCGTTTCTGCGCGGCTGATTTCGCTGCTTTCCTGCGCTTCTTTGCCATAGTTTACTCCTTGAAGGGTCGTGGTTAGAGGCTAGAAAAATAAAAGGGTTTCACACCCTGTACTGCTACTTACAAAAAAGAAAAGACAGCCAATGGCTGTCTTTTCACGACTCTGTAAAGGTTCAACCGACGTTAAATGGTTGGCGCGTGCGATCAATAGTCATTTACCGGGTTCTGAATAACGTGAATTTAGATGAGATTGCTACAGATTGCAATTATTTTCGGCAAAATTTTTGTCATCCAAGAATGACCATTTCGCCGTTCAAGAAGAGCATTCAAGGCTTCAAAGCTTCACGCTCCGACGTCATTGCTGTCGCAGGCGTCTGCTTTGGTTTTTGCGACGATGTGAGTTTTGCGCAGCGGTGCGATTTTTATCAGACCGTATTGTCGACGAGACTATTCTTATCCGTGCAGCCGACAATCATCCTCAACATGCGCCTAGGCTCCGTGTAATCGTCGACGGCGCAGTGCATGGATGCACGATTGTCGAGACCCAAGAGCATGTGCAGCGACCATTTGTGACGATACTGAATATCCGGGCTGAGGGCGTGTTCAAAGAGCTCTGCCAACAATGCCTCGCTCTCGTCAGTGCTGATACCGTTGATCTTGACGGTGTAGCCGGGGTTGACGTATAGAACTTTGCGCCCCGTACGCGCATGCACCCGAACGACGGGGTGCACGACGTCAGGGCGGGTCGCCTGCTGACGTTCATTGAGCGTGGGCGTGGCGCCGCCCGTATTCCAACCCCAGCGGTGCGTGGCCGTGAGTCCCGTGATCCGCCGTTGGGTTGCCGCCGGTAGGCGTTCGTAGGCCAGAGACATGTTGGCGATCAAGGTGTCGCCACCGCTGCGTGGCAGGTGGGTGGCATATAGAAAAATGGCGTCGGAAGGGCGCTTCTCGTAGCTCAGGTCCGAATGCCAGAAGGCACCCGCCGGCTTCGCCGTGCTGCGTGATTCGGGTGTATTCATGTTGCGCGCGATCACCGACACCTCGTAAGTTTCCGGGTGGTGGTACTGATCAAGCACGTGGGGTACCAGCGGTCCGAAGCGACGCCCGAAATCTCGCAGCCAGGTGACGTTCTCCTCGAGCTCGGGGATCACGATAGCGATGTAGTCCAGCATCGCCTGCTCGACCTGCGCGAACGCGGCGTCTGTCAGCGGCTCGCGTGTGTCGAGGCCGAGGATCCTTGCGCCGAGCGGACCGTCCAGGGGTTCGATCTTGATTTTCACTGCATTCTCCTCGCCGCCGGTGGCTGCGGTTCCGTCAGCGCCGCCGTCAGTCTACCCAACCGCGCTCCAGATAATAGCTATCACCGACGTAGCTTAGCGTCACGTGCGCCCGGTAGTCGTCACGGCCTTGGGCGCTGAAGGTGCGCACCGACACGCGGGGCAGTACCGCGCGCTCATTTCCTGCCAAGGCCTCGTGCAAGACCCGCCCCTGCATGTAGCTGGGGACAGGCACGCCCAAAACGGTCAGCACGGTCGGTAAAATATCGATTATCCCCATGGGTACTGACGATGTGTAACGGCTGCGAAAGGCGTCGCCGCCTGCAGCGCGCCAGCTATTCAGCTCGAGCGCATGCAAGCCCCCATGCAGGCCACCGCCTGGCGGATAGGTGCTTTGGTCGTGGCGGCAGCAACCGGCGACACCGTACGCGTTGAGCTCATCGTCGTTTCGCAAGACCAATCCGATATCCGGTGTGCGGCGATGCTCCATGCCGACCAAGGCATGCGCAAGCGCATTCTTGCCGTTGCGCGTAAACGTCGGTCCGCACCAATCCTGTGTCTGCAGCCAGGCGACGATCGCTTGTGTGAGATCCGGGTCGCGGTCACGCACATAGATACCGCCGGCGCTGGCCAGGGCTAGCGCGGCATCGACGCCGTCGATGAGCGTTTCGCCAACGGTAAATCCGGCTCTTGTCAGTCCCGCAGCAATATTCACGGCCTCACCGGTGATCGTGAGCTGGCCGTGATCCGACATGGTAATGATCTGTAGACGCTCACCGAGCCCGGATTGCTCGCGCCAGCGCAAGATGCGGCCAAACTCGGCATCGGCATGCCGAATCGCCGCCAGACTGGGCTCGCTGCCGATGCCGTAATAGTGTTGGCTGTTGTCGGGCTCGCAGAACCAGAGGATGCTGACCTCAGGCTCGATTTGCGGTTCGATGTAATTAAGATACACATCGGTGGCGTAGCTCAACCAGGCCAGGGTCGGGACCTCATGCTTCGGGATGGGTCCAAGCCGATGCAGGACTTCCTGAATGCGATCGGCGGGCACCGAGGCGTCGGGTCGGTGCAGCGCGAGCCGAAAACCGCCGAGCGCTTCGGCCTTGTGATGCAGCATGCGCGTGCCGCCAGGCGTGCCGGCACTGACGACCGCCAACCGCATCCCATGCTGTGCCAGGATCTCGCCGAGCACGGGCACGTCGACGAGCTTGCCATCGAGCCTGCGGTCGCCTTCGGCAAGCTGGGTCTCATCGCCGGTGTTGAACAGCTTACCCGGTGATGCGAGCGGCTCGAGAAACTTGTTGCCGACAATACCGTGGCGAGCGGGATAGCAACCGGTGACCAACGCGGCCTGATTGACCCGTGTTTCAGTCGGGAACGTGGCGCGGCTGTGTGCGAAGCACACTACGCCGGCGGCGAAGGCGGTCAGATTCGGCATCAGCGCCGGCGTCACCATGTCCGGGCGCAACGCGTCGAAGCTGACAATCAATACCCTGCGGCCTGTCTCACTCATAAACCGTTCCGATCGCCGTGCTGCCAGAAACGCCAAGAACGCAAAAGGCGCGGAGCATGCGAAGTTTCTGAATCAGGAAATGTCTGCATCTTGCTTGTCTCTGTGCGCTTTGTGCTTCTGCCGGCCTGCTCGCCGAACGCGGCTCGCTTAGATCTTCAGGACGACAAGGCCCTGATGGCTTCGAGCACGTCTGCCGGGATGGCAATACCCGTCCTTTCGGCCTCATGGGCACGCCGCGTCTCGATTTCCCCGGGAAGATAAATCTCGGCACCCTCGTCGCCGGATTGATGGAGGATCGAGCTGAAACGATCGACCCGTTGCGCGTAGCTTTGCCGGTCACAAATGCGGCCGATATCGGCGGCGATGATGGTAAAGCACGTGCCGGCGGTGCCGCTGAGGTCCGTGACCTGCTTGACCTCGGTCAGATAGCGCCCACCCGAGAGCACGCCCGAAAGCAGCTCGATCATGACGGCCAAACCATAACCCTTGTAGCCCCCGAGCGACGCCAGCGTGCCCTTCAGTGCCGCTTCCGCGTCTGTCGTGGGGTTGCCGTCTGCGTCGAGCGCGAGCCCCGGAGGAATGGACCGATTCTCGGCTTTCGCCCGGCGTATCTTGCCGCGGGCGACCACCGTCGTCGCCATGTCCAGCACGATCGGGTCCCGCCCCGCGGGCACCGCGATGGCGATCGGGTTGGTGCCTAAAGTTGCCCGTTTGCCGCCGTAGGCCGCGACTGCCGGTGAGGCATTTGAAAACACCATGCCAGCGAGATCGCGCTGCGCGAGCATCTGCGCGTAGTAGCCAGCGATGCCAAAGTGATTGCTGTTGCGCACGGTCACCCAGCACAGGCCGTGTTGTGCCGCGCGCGCAGCGGCGAGCTGCGTAGCCTCGACGCCGGCGACCGCGCCGAAACCGTTGCGGCCGTCCATCAGCACTATCGTTTCGCCGTCCTTCACGATCTCGGGCTCGGCGTTGGGATCGAGCAAACCATGACGCACGCGCTCGACGTAGCTTTGCAGTCGCGTGAAGCCATGAGAAGCAACTCCGCGCCTGTCGGCTTCGACCAGCACATCCGTGACGATAGCCGCGAGCTTTTCGCGCACGCCATTGCTAGTAAGCACCTGGATTCCCAATGCATACAATGACGCTGCATCGGTCATGGTCTTGTTATCTGTTCCGGTTGCTGTCACCGAAGAGCCTCCGAGAAGTGCGAATTCAACATGGTACGAACACCACATGTTTAGCATAACCCGAGCGAGTATGCGCGCGCGAGGCCCTGGCAAAACGCTGCGAGGCTCGCCAAATTGCGTGCGATCGGTGCCTGTGTAATAGTTGCGCTTTCTTTTGGCCCGGGAGGGGAGAAAAAATTGACGGCACGCCTGGCGATTCTCGATGACTACCAGCGCATTGCATTGGACGCCGCCGACTGGAACAGTCTTGCGGGTCAGGTCGAGATCAAAGTGTTTCACGATCACATCAAGGGCGAAGACGCGGTGGCGCGAGCACTGGCAGATTTCGATATCATCGTCGCGATGCGCGAACGCACGCCATTTCCGGCGTCGCTGCTGCGCAAGCTGCCGAACCTGAAGCTGCTGGTTACCACCGGCATGCGTAACCTGGCTATCGATATGGAAGCCGCGCGCAAGCAGGGTGTGCCGGTGTGTGGCACTGCACTGCTGCCGTATCCGGCCTTCGAGCACACGTGGGCGTTAATTCTCGCGCTGCTGAAAAGGATTCCCGAAGAAAACAAGCACATGCATGAGGGCGGGTGGCAGTCTGGAATTGTCGAAGGCGTCCGCGGGAAGACCTTGGGCGTGATCGGACTCGGCAAGCTCGGGTCGCAGGTGGCGAAGATCGGCGTTGCCTTCGGCATGAACGTCATTGCCTGGAGCCAGAACCTGACCGAGCAACGTGCGCGCGAGTGTGGCGTCACCCGCGTGGAAAAGGACGAATTGTTGGCTCGATCCGATGTGGTAACCATTCATGTGCTGTTGAGCGAACGTACGCGTGGATTAATCGGCAAACGCGAGCTCGCGCTGATGAAACCGACGGCCTATCTGGTGAATACGTCGCGCGGTCCGATCGTCGAGGAAGCAGCGCTGCTCGAGGCATTGCAGGGACGCAAGATCGCCGGCGCCGGTATCGACGTGTACGACGTCGAGCCGCTTCCGTCGGATCATCCGCTGCGCAAATGTGGCAATGCCGTTCTGACCGGGCACACCGCTTATGTGATTCGCGAGACCTATGAGCTCGCTTACGGCGAGGTGCTCGAGGACATCAAGGCCTGGCTCAAGGGCGAGCCAATTCGCGTGCTCAACGCGGCATAGTTACGGGCCATGTCGGATCTATCGCGAGTAAAGGCGCTGACGTTCGATGTCTTCGGCACCGTGGTGGATTGGCGCACCAGCATCATTGGCGAAACCCGGAAGCTGGGCGCGCGCAAGGGGATCGACATCGACTGGGAGAGCTTTGTTGACGCCTGGCGCGGCTTGTATCAACCGGCGATGGCGAAGGTGCGGGAGGGGCGGAGGCCCTGGACCAAGCTGGATGATCTGCATCGGGAGAGTCTCAAAAAGCTGTTGGCAGAATATCGCGTCGAAGGGCTGAGCGAGGGGGAGGTCGATGATTTGAATCGCGCCTGGCATCGGCTCGACCCTTGGCCGGATGCGGTCGAGGGGCTGACGCGGCTTCGGCGCGAGTACGTCTTGGCGACCTTGTCCAATGGCAATGTGGCGCTGCTGGTCAACATGGCCAAGCGCGCCGGCCTGCCCTGGGATGCGGTGCTGGGGGCGGAGCCCGCACGCCATTACAAACCGCAACCGGAATCCTATTTGATGACCGCTGACTTTCTCGGTCTTGCGCCGCCGCAGTGCATGCTGGTCGCGGCGCATAACCACGATCTGGTGGCGGCGAGTCAGTGCGGTTACAGAACGGCTTTTGTCGTACGCCCCACGGAGTACGGCCCGCATCAGCGTGACGATCTCCAGGCCGAGCACGATTTCGATGTGATCGCCGGTGATTTCATCGATCTGGCGGACAAGCTCGGCTGTTAAGCTGCCAAGACAACGAAGATGTCGGACTTGATTACTACAACGCGCGATGGGGTGATCGCCACCGTCAGCATCAATAATCCGGCCAAGCGCAACGCCCTCAACCGGGCGGCGTGGCAGGGCCTGGCTGAAACAATGCACACGCTCTCGGCGGACGAGAGTCTGCGCTGTGTCGTGCTGCGCGGTGCGGGGCAGGAGGCCTTTGCTGCCGGCGCCGATATCTCCGAGTTCGCACGCGAACGTGCCACGGCGGCGCAAGCGAAGCGCTATCACGAGTCGGTGACCGAAGGCATCTATGCCGTGCACGACTGCCTGCACCCGACCATCGCCATGATTCACGGGGCCTGCACCGGCGGCGGGATGGAGATCGCCTGCGCCTGTGATCTCAGGATCAGCGGCGAGTCCGGCCGATTCGGTGTGCCCATCAACCGTCTGGGGCACGCGCTCGCCTACCCCGAGATGCAGCTGGTGCGGCAGGTGGTCGGTCGCGCCTTGATGCTGGAGATCCTGTTGGAAGGGCGGATCCTAGACGCGCGTGAGGCCGAGCGGCGTGGCCTGCTCAACCGGGTGGTGCCGGATGAGAAACTCGAGGAAGAGGTTATGGCGACTGCCCAGCGCATCGCCCGCGGTGCGCCGCTAGCGGCGCGTGCGAACAAGAAGTTCGCCCGACGCCTTGCCGATCCCGCCCCCTTGTCACCAGCAGAGATCGACGAGAGTTACGCCTTGTGCGACTCCGAGGATTACAAAGAAGGCGTGCGCGCCTTTCTGGCAAAAGAAAAACCGGTGTTCAGGGGACGTTAGTTACTTAGCTGGCTCGTGGAATCAGCGCGCGGCTCCAGCTTCGCCCTGTTTCGCCTGCGCCCGGTGCCTGCCGACGAGACATCCTTGTCCGCGCCCGCGACGGGGCGTGACCCGCGTCGCAGACGGGGCTCGCCAGTCGCCTTGCCCTGATCCCACGAGTCTCATCAAACGACGAGCCAAATGCTATGGCACCTGAAATCAGCTTCGCCTTGATGTCGCTCACCTTTCTCGGGGTGAGCGATTTCCTTTATCGCTGGGGCCAGCGCTGGGAGCTGCGTGGCGGCCCGTTCATGCTGCTACAGAATCTTGCCTTTTTGCCGACGGCGTTCGCCTTAACGTACTACCGGGACGAGCTCATCTGGTCGCTGCCCCTGCTGTTGGGGCTGGTAAACGGACTGCTGGCGTTTACGGGGTTCTTATTCATACTGCTAGCGTTTCGGCGCGGCGAGGCCGTGGCCTTGGCGCCGATCATCCGCCTGAACTTCGCCGTGACCGCGGCATTGACGGTCACGCTGCTCGGGGAAGAGATAAACCTCCTCAAAGGCGCGGCGCTGCTCATGGCGGCGCTCGCTGTGATGGCAGTCGGTGGCGGGACGCGGCCGGGTGGCATGTACTCCCGCTCGTTTTGGCTGGCGGTGGCGGCCATGACCATCTTCGGGTTCATGGGCCTGTTCTACAAGCTTGCCATCAACCACGGGGCGGCCCCCGCGGCCATGACCCTGATGCAGAGCGTCGGCGTCTTTTGTGTCGCGGTCCCGTTCGCCATCCAGCAGCGCCAGCCCTTGCCACGCACAGGCGTGCCCCTCTGGCTGCCGTTTGTTTGCGGTGTACTGACCGCTAGCAGTTATGTGGCGGTGGCGGTGGCCATGCGGCACGGAGAGGCCGTCGTCGTGGCACCGATTGCCCAACTGAGCTTCGTGCTGACCGGCATGCTCGCCATCGTGCTGCTGAAAGAGCGTCTGACCGTGCGCAAGTCGGTAGGCTTAGGCCTTGCCGTACTCTCGGTGCTGCTTTTCGCCGCCAACTGACGCGGCAGCTATAAAACGGGCGGACGATAAACGGTATCATTATGCTGCCCGCGCGGTGGTTCGCCCCCCGTGTACGGCAGGCCCTTAGCGAGACGAGGAAAAGATGATGACCCCCAGCGCCCAACGTTTACGCCAACGGCTCGCCGAGCCCCGTATCATTGTCATGCCGAGTTGCTTCGATGCCCTGTCGGCCAAGCTCATCGAGCGCGCCGGCTTCGAGGCCACCTTCATGGGTGGGTTCGCCGTGGCCGCTGCCCGAATCGGCATGCCGGACACCGGTCTCATCTCTTACGGCGAGATGGTCGATCAGGGGCGTAACATCTGCAGCGCCGTGTCGATCCCCGTCATCGGTGACGGCGACACGGGCTATGGCAACGCGCTTAACGTCAAGCGCACAGTTCATGGCTACGCGAGCGCGGGCTTCGCTTGCGTCATGATCGAAGATCAAGTGGCCCCGAAGCGCTGTGGGCACACGCGCGGCAAGCAAACGGTCAGTCGCAAAGACGCTTTCTCGCGAGTTCAAGCGGCCGTCGATGCGCGCGACGAGGGCGCAGATATCCTCGTCATGGCACGCACCGACGCCAATGCCACCGAGGGATTTGAGGAAGCGATCGCGCGTGCGCAGGGTTTCGTCGATATCGGGGCCGACATCACTTTTCTAGAGGCGCCGCGCAATGAGGACGAGATGCGTAGCTACTGCGAGCGTGTGGCGGGGGCGAAGATGGCCAATATGGTGGAGCAGGGCGATACGCCGTTGCTCCCGGCGGCTCGCCTCGAGGCGCTTGGCTACAAGATCGTGATCTACCCCATCACGTTGATGCTGGCAGGGATCAAGGCGATGGAAGACGCCCTTGCCGCGATTAAGCGAGGCGAACATCCGCAGGCGCTCGCGGATTTTTCGCACTTGCGTGACATTGTCGGTTTTCCCTCCTACTACGAGGCGGAGCAGAAGTACGCACGCGACTGATGGACGTGATTTGGCAGGCCCGTCAGGGGCTTGTGGAAGGGCATTCGCTCTGTTGCTGAAAAACGCCGGTCTAACTATGATGTCTAATTCGCGCCTGCGGCTCCACGGGAGGACACACCATGACCGCGATCACCCGCCAACTCGCTGAATTTGCTGCCCAGGTCCGCTTTGAAAAGCTGCCGTTACAAGTGCAGGAGCGAGCCAAATGGTTGCTGACCGATGTCGTCGGCATCGCCCTGCGCGCTCGCCATGAAGCTGAATCAACCCCGAGTCTATTAGCAGCGGTCACCGGTCTCGGACTCGCACAGGGCAAGAGTAGCGCTATCGGCGACCATTCGACTTACAGCCCTGCCGGGGCGGCCCTGATCAACGGCACGCTCGCTCACTCGCTTGACTTCGACGATACGCATGCCCCGGGCTCGATCCATTCAAGCGCGCCGATCGTGCCGGCGGCGTTTGCGGCGGCGGAAATGGCAGGGGCGGGTGGACGCGACCTTATTGCCGCCATCGTCGCGGGATACGAGGTTCAGATCCGCCTGAGCCTGGCGCTGGTTCCGAAAGACCACTATGACCGCGGCTTTCACCCTACCGCGACCTGTGGCGTATTCGGCGCGGCAGCCGCGGCCGGCAGGGTATTCGGTTTGTCTGCGGATGACATCGCCAGTGCCTTCGGCATTGCCTTGAGTCAGGCGGCGGGCTCCATGCAGTACCTGGTGGACGGTGCTTACACGAAGCGCTTTCAGGTGGGCTACGCGGCCATGAGCGGGCTCGTCGCGGCGACGCTCGCGCGCGAAGGTTTCCGCGGAGCCGTCGACGCCATCGAAGGCAAGGCGGGCTTTCTGCGCGCCTACGCACCGAATCCGGTATGCGAAAACGCCGTGGCCGGCCTCGGCCAGCGCTACGAAACCATGGGTATCGCGGTCAAGCCGTATCCGGCGTGCCGTTACAGTCACGCCGCGATTGACGGCTTAACCGATCTGCGCGCAAGGGACGGTATTGATCCCAAACAGATCGACGTGGTTGAGGTCGGTCTGCCGCGCACCGGCTGGAAAATTATCGGCGATCCGCTGGAAGCGAAACAGCGACCGCAGAGCGTCGTCGATGGACAATTTTCGATGCCGTTCGTGGCGGCGGTGGCCTTGCGCGAGGGCACGATGGCTTGGGACCACTACGCGCGCCATCTCAACGACAGCGAAACGCTCAGACTGTGTCGGCGGGTCAACGTGATCGTCGATGCACAGGCCGAGGCCGAGTTCCCGCGACACATGAGCGCTGTTGTCCGTGTGCGCACAAAGAGTGACGCCTACGAGAAGTTTATCGCGATCGCCAAAGGCGAGCCCGAGAACTTTGTCAGTCTCGACGAGTTGCGCGCGAAGTTCGATGGGCTGGTACAACCTTACCTTTCAAAGACGCGGCGCGAGGCCGTGGCGAGGGCCTTGTTGTGCCTCGAGCAGGCCGATGATGTAGGCGCGGTCTTGCGTTTGACGCGCCCCGATCAGGAAACGCCGCAGAAAGCGGCGGCCGGCGCTGACTGAGCACGGCGACCATGGTCGTAGAGCGCAAAGAGGTCGGACCCAAGCGTTATCGCGAGTCCTACGGTCGGTACTTCGAGGACTTTCAGATCGGTGATGTGTACGAGCATCGGCCGGGCCGAACCATCGGCGAGACGGACAACACCTGGTTCACGCTGTTGACGATGAACCAGCACCCGCTGCACTTCGATGCCGCGTACACCGCCGAGACGGAATTCGGCAAGCCCCTGGTCAACAGCGCGCTGACCCTGGCGATTGTGACCGGCATGAGTGTGAGCGACGTGAGCCAGAAGGCGATCGCCAATCTCGGCTGGGACAAGATTCGCTTGACCGCGCCCGTCTTTGTCGGCGATACGATTTATTCTGAAACCGAGGTCCTTGACAAGCGCGAGTCCAAGTCACGCCCCACGCAGGGCATCGTCACCGTGAAGACCATTGGCAAGAAGGCCGATGGCACGGTGTTCATGACCTTCGAGCGCACGGTGCTCGTGCCGAAACGGGGCCATGCGGCCGATGACGTCGATGAGGACTAAGGGCTGCGTGCTAAGGACCTAGGTCTTTGCTCGGTCCTCGGTCCTGAGCGCGCGTTGGCGAGCGAACCTAAGGTGGCGACAAACCCCGGCGACACTATCGAGCAAGAAGCGCTCATTTTAGGCAGCGTCGACCGCTTCCTGGAGCGCGACGTCAAGCCCTACGTGCGCGAGCTCGAGGCGAACGACACCTATCCCGCTGAGATCGTCGAGAAGCTGAAGCAACTCGGCCTTTTCGGTGCCACCGTCGACCCCGAATATGGCGGGCTTGGGCTGTCGGCGACGACTTACACAAGGATCGTCGAACGCATATCCGCGGTGTGGATGTCGGTCTCCGGTTTTTTTAACGCGCACCTCATCATGGCCGCAGCCGTGCAGCGCTTCGGCACCGAGGCACAGAAGCGGCATTACTTGCCGCGCTTTGCCACCGGTGAGCTGCGGGGAGGCGTGGCGCTCACGGAACCCGATTGCGGCACGGATCTGCAAGCGATCCGCACGCAGGCACGGCGCGACGGCGACGCCTACGTCGTCAGCGGCGCCAAGATGTGGATCACCAACAGTGCCGAAGGAAACATCCTCGCCGTGCTGGCGAAGACCGATCCAAAGACTGATCCGCCGCACAAGGGAATCAGCCTGCTGTTGATCGAGAAAGGACCCGGTTTTAAGGTCGTGCGCAAGCTCGACAAGCTCGGTTATCGCGGCATCGATACGGCCGAGTTGCTGTTCGAGGACTGCCGCGTGCCCGTGGAGAATCTGATCGGTGGTGAAGAGGGCAAAGGTTTGCAACAGGTTCTGAGCGGGCTCGAGCTCGGGCGCATCAATGTTGCCGCCCGCGGCGTAGGCATTGCGCGCGCCTGTCTGGACGAGGCGGTGGCCTACTCGCAAGTGCGCAAGACCTTCGGCAAGTCGATATGCCAGCATCAGGCCATCCAGATCCAGCTCGCTGACATGGCCACGCGCGTCGAGGCGGCACGCCTTCTGGTCGAGTCGGCGGCGCGCGCCTATGACACGGGCGAGCGTTGCGACATGGAGGCGGGCATGGCCAAGCTCTTTGCCACCGAGGCGGCGTTGAGCAACAGTATCGATGCCATGCGCATTCACGGCGCCTACGGCTATTCCAAGGAGTTCAACATCGAGCGCTACTACCGCGATGCGCCGCTGCTGGCTATCGGCGAGGGCACGAATGAGCTGCAACGAATCATCATCGCGCGCCAGCTGATCAAACGAAATCCCGTCTGAGATCCCGTTATGTTGCCTTTACATGGTGTGCGTGTGCTGGCCGTCGAGCAGTATGGCGCCGGGCCCTTCGGCACCATGTTTCTGGCCGATCAAGGCGCCGAGGTCATCAAGATCGAGAACCCCAGTGACGGCGGCGACATGTCGCGCGACGTGGGGCCATATTTTTTTAGCGCTGGTGACAGCGAGTTTTTTCACAGCTTCAACCGGAACAAGAAGAGTCTCACGCTCGATCTCAAGCGCGAGCAAGGTCAGACCGTATTCCACGATTTGGTGAAAACGGCCGACGCTGTCGCTTCGAACCTGCGCGGTGATGTGCCGGCCAAGCTGGGTCTCGTCTACGAAAGCCTCAAGGACCACAACCCGAAGATCGTGTGCGCGCACTTGAGTGCCTATGGGCGCACCGGACCGCGCGCAAGTTGGCCGGGGTTCGATTATCTGATGCAAGCCGAGGCGGGTTATTTCTCCGTGACCGGCGAGCCCGAGGCGCCGCCAGCCCGCTTCGGGCTTTCCGTCGTCGATCTCATGTCGGGACTGGGGCTCGCCTACGCGCTGTTAGCGGCATTGACGTCCGCGCGCAGCACAGGCGTTGGCCGTGACATCGATGTGAGTCTGTTCGACATGGCCCTGCACAACGTCAGTTATCTCGCCACCTGGTACCTCAACGAGGGCTTCAGCCAGGGCCGGCTGCCGCGCTCGGCGCATCCGTCTCTGACACCGTGCCAGCTCTATCGCACGAAAGACGGCTGGATCTACATCATGTGCAACAAAGAGAAGTTCTGGCCGGTCTTGTGCCGCAAGATCGACAAGCCGCAATGGAGTGAGGACGCGCGCTTTCGCCGCTTCAAGGATCGCCTTCAGCACCGGGATCTCCTGACCGAGTTGTTGGATGCCGAGCTGCAGAAGCATTCAACGCAGGAATGGCTAGAAGTCTTTGCCGGCACGGTGCCGGCGGCACCGATCTACGATATCGCCCAGGCGCTGGAGAACCCGTTCGTCACCAAGCAGGGCCGGCTGCAGACGTTGCCGCACCGCAGCCGTGGCAGCTATCGCATGGTGGCGCCACCCGTGCGTTGCTCCACCGAAGAGGCGCCGGCGCGACCCGCCCCCGATCTGGGTGCCGATACCGAAGCCTTGCTGCGCGAGCTCGGTTATGAAGGCGAGCAGATTCGCGCACTGCGGACAGCGAAGATCATCTAGCGATCCACGCCGGTCAGAGCGTCATCACCATCGTGCCGGCGAAAGTGAGCAGCACGTTGGCGAAGGTGTACGTACCGGCGTAGCCCAATGCTGGCACGCCGCTACGAGCGGCGCGAGTGACGATATTCAGTGACGGCGTGCTTGTCATGGCTCCGGTCAGCGAGCCGAGCAGCAATGCCGGATTGAGATCGAGCACATAGCGACCGAACGCGTAGCCGACGGTGACCGGGGTCAGCGTGACCACCATGCCGCACAGGATCAGTGTCGGTCCAACCGAGGTCAAGGCATCGACAATGCCGCCGCCTGCGTTCAGGCCCACGCTCGCCATGAATAGCACCAGCCCGAGCTCCATCAGCAGGTAGCGCGCGGGCGCCGGCAGGCGACCAAAGGTCGGATGCATAGAGCGCAGGAAGCCGATGAGTATGCCCGCCAGCAACAGTCCGCCGGCGCTGCCTAAGCCGATTGACACGCCGCCAATCTTGACCAGGACCAGACCCAACAGCACGCCCCCGCAGATGCCGAAAGCGAAGGTGAGCAGATCGGTCTCCTCGACCTTCTCTTCGATATGTCCGATCTTTTCCGCTAGCGCCTGTAGACGGACTTCTTCCCCGGTGACGTGTAGGCGATCGCCTTTGTTGAGGACCGTGGTTTCCTCCGCCGGCAGATCGATGGCGGCACGGGTGACGCCCGTCACGAAGCAGCCATAGTCCGTGGTGGCATTGAGATCCTTCAATGATTTGCCGGCGATGGCCGGGTTGATCACGACGATCTCGTGGCTCGCGATCTTGTAATTCAGCAGCTCAGGATCGAGAACTTCCTCGCCTAGCAAGGGACGCGCTGTCATGTGGTCGGCGAGCCTGGCAATGACCGAAACGACATCTCCCTTTTGAATCTTGAGCAGGGGGTCCGGATCGAGAATCTCACCGCCACGGCGAATGCGCAGGGGCTTGCCGCGTCGCTGGCCAAACTGGGCGCGTGCCTCGTCGATGGTTTTACCCACGAGGGCCTTGTGCGTGATGCGGTAGGCGCGGATGATGGGTACCGATGCGGCCGCGTCCGCGACTTTCCTTCTCTTGCCGCCGATGCCGCGCTTAGCGGCAAACTCGCTGGCCTCCGTGGGCAGGTCAATCTTGAGTGCGGCGGGGAAATAGCGAATAAACAGTATCAAGCCGACGGTACCGAAGATGTAGGTGATGGCGTAGCCCACGCTGATGTTGTCCGCCGCCTGCTCGGCGCTGACGCCGGCGGGCAACGTCGCCAAACCGCTGGTAATTGCATCCTGGGCACCGGCCAAGGTCGGGGTGCTCGTCAGCGCGCCGGCGAGCAAGCCGGCGTTCAACCCGTACTGCAAGTCGATGAGCTGCGACAGCCCGACGACCAGCCCCACGGCCGTCAGCGCCACCACCACGGCCAGTACGACATATTTGCGCCCGTCGGCGAGAAACGCGCTGAAGAAGCTCGGGCCCGCTTGCAGGCCTACCGAGAAGATGAAGATGGTAAAGCCGAAAACGGCGGCCCCGGGCTTGTCCGGAAAGCCGAGGTACCCGAACACCAGTCCCGCCAGCAGCACGCCGGTGGTCGACCCGAGCTCAATGGTGCCGATGCGGATGCGGCCGACCAGGTAACCAAAGCCGATGACGACGAAGGTCAACAGTAAGGGGTTGTCTTGCAGTAGCTGGTGAATGTCTATTTCCATGGCGCTCCTCGCATGGCGACTGACTCTCCGGAGATGACCTGCGATAAAAGCTCGGCATTATAGCGCGGTAGCCGGCCAACACGCGCACGCTCCTTGTGACATTATCGGAGCAACTCGGGTATGGTTCGGTCCTGTGCTCGATCCCGAGCACCGGGCGAGTCATGAAGGCAAGCGTGATCTATCCGACCCTGGGCATGTTGGCGGTGCTGACCATGGGCAGCATGGCCAACTTCACGGTGGCCGTGGTCGCGCCCGTAGCCGCGCCCGACATCGGTGTGCCAGCGACCTACATCGGCATGTTCACCTCCATCGTCTATATGCTGGCGATGATATCGGGCACGCTCACCGGCACATTCATCCACCGCTACGGCGCGATCCGTGTCTGCCAGTTTACGATGCTGATGGCCGCCACCGGCATGTTGTCGATCGCGCTGGCTTCACCGGTGCTCGCGGTGCTGAGCGCGATCTGCCTCGGTCTCGCCTACGGGCCGTTTAATCCGGCAAGCGCGCACGTGTTGATCGGTGTATCGACGCCGCGCTCGCGCCCGCTCATTTTTTCGGTAAAGCAGACCGGCGTGCCGCTCGGCGGCGCTTTGGCCGGGGCCCTGGTGCCCGTGCTCGTGCTGGCGTACGGGTGGAAAGGCGCGTCGCTGGCGGTGGGCGTCATGGCGTTGGCCGTGATGGTTGGGGTGCAAGCATTGCGACCCACGTTCGACGCGGACCGCAAGCCCGGCTGGCCTTTGGCGAGCGCGAGCGTGATGGCGCCCCTGCGCCTCGTTTTCACCGATCCGATGCTGCGGCGTTATCTCGCCGTGGGGTTCGCCTACTCCGGCACGCAGGTGAGCATCGGCGCCTTCTTTGTCGTCTACCTGGCCGACGCGGTCGGCATGTCGCTGGTCGAGGCCGGCGTGTTGTTCGTCTTTGTCCAGGTGGGGGGCATACTCGGACGCATCGTCTGGGCGTTGCTCTTGCAGCGCGGAATCTCAACGCGCGTGATGCTGGCCGCTTTGGGTCTGCTCACCGCGGCCGGCCTGGTGGCAATGGCGAGCGTGACATCGGCGTGGCCCCGGCCGCTGATCGCAGCCTTGGGCTTTGTCCTCGGCACCAGTAGTTTCGGTTGGGTGGGCATCTATCTGTCCGAAATCTCGAGCCTGGCGCCGGAGGGCAAGGTCGGGGACGCGACCGGCGGCACGCAGTTCGTGTCCTTTGCGGGTGTGGTGACGGTGCCGCCGTGCTTCGGCGCCCTGGTCAATCTGACGGGGAGCTACGTCGCGGCATTCGTCGCCATCGCCGTGCTCGCCACGCTCACATGCGTCTATCTGTTGCGCGCGGGACGACCTGCAAGAAGGCCACCGCTCGCTGAGCCGACGCGCCCCGACTCAGCGTCCGCAAAAAACGGTACCGGGTCTGTTGACAAGTAGCTTTAGGTGCAAGGGCGGCAAAGCCGGGCGTTGCAAAACCTGAAAGCTTCCGGCCGCTTTGTTTGGTCTGGCTGCGGCGAAATTTTTTTCAACATCAACCCCATACGCACTTTTGCTGTTCGTTGCAGGACCGGATTGTGTTCCGCTTTTTCAATCTCGCCAGGAAAATTTCACACCAATGCACTCGTAAAAAAATCCGACACGGCATTCATTGACTGCGGTCAATGACATTGTTGATGAACGAGCGTAAAAACAATGCGTTCAAGAAACGCGTTTTGCAAATTAACGCGTATCGAAGAATTTTTATTAATAAGGGTGCACAAAAGGGGAATCAGTCATGTTAAACCGAAGATCATTTTTGAAACTCGGCGCGATGACCGGGGCAGGGGCGATGTTGCCCTGGGCGAGCCTGGTCCGCCGGGCCTACGGCGCGACCCCGCAGCCGCTCCTCCCGCTGCCCGGCAGCGCCATCCCGCAGTTCGTCGATGAGCTGCCGGTGTTGGGAACCGGCATGGTCCTGGCTACCGGGACCAACCTCACCATCAGGATGCAGGAGTTCCAGGCCGACATGATGCCGTCGACGTTCGTACCCGCCGCCGGGACCTACACCGGCACCTGGGTCTGGGGCTACCAGATGGATGATCCTTTCGACACCCCTCTGGCAACTACCCGGCCAAACCAGGCGGGCTATGCGGCTCTCGCCACCTACATCAACCCGGTCGTGGTGGCCAACCGGCATGTCCCCACGAAGATCACCTGGGTCAATGAGCTCCCCACGGGCGCGGACAGCAACACCTACTGGGAGGACTGGACCGATCTGACCTTGCACTGGGCTAATCCAGCCCCTGACTACAATAATTCGCATTACACCGGACCCGTCCCGGCGGTGGCGCACCTGCACGGCGGCGAGGTGCCACCGCAGCTCGACGGCGGCCCGGACGCCTGGTTCACGCCGAACGGGATCCAGGGCCACGCTTACTGGGCCGGAGCGGGTGGTGCCGGCGGGAACACTTCGGTCTACAACTACCCCAACACCCAGGAAGCGGCCCCGATCTGGTTCCACGACCACGCGCTGGGCATCACCCGGATCAACGTGTATGCCGGCATCGCCGGGGCCTACCTGCTGCTGGATGCGGCGAATCCCTGGCCGATCGACCCCACGCGGATCATCCCGATGGTCATCCAGGACCGCATGTTCGACACCAACGGGCAGCTGTACTTCCCTAACGTCGGTCTCAACACGGGAGTGCACCCCTTCTGGGTGCCCGAGTTCGAGGGCGACGTGATCTGCGTGAACGGCAAGGTCTGGCCCAAGCTGACGGTGAGCAACAAGCGCTACGCCTTTTTGTTCCTGAACGGCTCCAACGCCCGCACCTACAATATGTTCCTGACCGACCAGGTCTCCAAGAACTTCGGCCCGCCGATCTGGATCATCGGCACCGACGGCGGCCTGCTGGACACGCCGGTCCAGCTCGACCCGACTCTGGCGGCCAACAACAGCCTGACCCTGATGCCCGGCGAGCGCTACCTGGCGATCATCGACTTCGCCGGGTACGAGGCGGGCGTGGTGGGTCCGAACGGCGCGGCCTACTCCGGTAACTGGCTGCTGAAGAACAACGCTAAGACCCCCTTCCCCGCCGGCGTGCCGGTGAACGGCGCCACCACGGGGCGGGTGATGCAGTTCGTCGTCGACCCGGCGAGCACGCTGCCCGAGGAAGCCTTCGATGTGGCTGCGGCCACTACGCTGCGCGGCGGCACAGACCAGCCCCCAGCCATCGAGCTTCTCACAAACTCAACCGTCAACAAGGTCCGCCAGCTGACGCTCAACGAGGTGATGGGTCCGGCCGGCCCGCTGGCGGCACTGGTCAACAACACCAAGTGGGACGGCAAGCGAGCAGACGGAGTGACACCTGTCAACGGCGGCGTGCTCTATCCTGGAGACACCTACTACACTGAAGAACCTGTCGAGGGCGAGACCGAGCTGTGGGAGATCGTCAACATCACAGCCGACGCCCACCCCATCCACCTGCACCTGGTGCAGTTCCAGCTGATGAACCGCCAGGCCTTCAACGTCAACAAGTACTCCGGTGCCTACGCGGCGGCCTTCCCGGGCGGGGTCTACATCCCCGATTACGGCCCGCCGCTGGCATATGATGGAAGCGATCCGCTTTCTGGAGGAAAGGTGGGCGGCAATCCGGACGTCGGGGCGTTGAAAAAGGCAGGGAGACCGCTCTACCTGCAGGGGCCGGCCCAGCCGCCGCTGCCGCAGGAGGCGGGCTGGAAGGACACCGTGATCATGTACCCCGGCCAGGTGACGCGCATCCTGGTGCGCTGGGCGCCGACCGACCTGGCGGCGGACACGCCCGCGGCCGACGCCTGGTTCCCGTTCGATCCCAACGGCGGGCACGGCTACGTCTTGCACTGCCACATCATCGACCACGAGGACAACGAGATGATGCGCCCGGACTCGGTGGTGCCGAACCCGAACGCAACGCGCACCTTTACCGACTACTAGGCTAATAACGCTGCACCGAAGGGGACGCCGCCCGGGCGGCCCCTTCGCCCCTTTTCTGCGCAAGCGTGAGGGCGTTCTTTAAATTCGTCTTTTTATTCAGGAGTTAGAAAATGAAAAAAGCAGGGCCGTGTGTTCTGGTTGCTGTTTTGCTGGTGTGTGTCATGAGCGGCGCGGGGGCGGCGGCACAGAAGAATGTCACGCCCGGGGTGCCAGGAAACCTGACGCTGGTGATTGTCCAAAACGGGTTCAGGCTGAGCTGGACGCCGTCTGCCGACGACCCCGGGGTCGTGACGGGCTACGAGATCGTGCGCGCGGATCTGGCAAGCGGGCCGTTCGTCACCGTCGGCACCGTGGCCAACGGGGTCTTTCACTACGTGGATACGACGGCGGCGCCCGAAGTCATCTATTACTACAAAGTCAGGGCGATGACCGGGAACGTCCACTCGCCCGATTCGAATACGGTGGTTGGCGAAAGATAGGCAGCGCGCGGGACGCGGGCGGCGTTTGAATGGCTGCTAGCGCCCGACGCCGCGTCCCGCGGGGGGCGGCGTGAGCGCTCGCGCGCCCGCAGGTGAATCGCTGTCGGGCTTCGGTTCGCTGGCGTGGAAGGCTGGGCCGTTTTCGCCAAGCAAGCCGTTGTTCGCTGTGCAGCCGCGTGTCGGGACTGATCGCAACAGCGATCGCAGATGGTTTTGCATCCGTTTGCGCTGCAGGCCGACGGGCGCAACCAAGATCGGAGCATCCGTCACTCCCGTCGGGCGTGACGGCTGTCGGCCGGCTGCTTTTCCGGTTTCGTAGTAGAATCGATCCCCTCGAGGGAGATCGGCCTTCGCGCCGCGCGCGATCCCCTGCGTCGTTCCGGGCCTGCACGCAGGCGCTGCAGGCTGCTCCTTCCGGCAAAAAGAATAAGGGATCCATGCGTTCGCAGATCATCTTTCCCACCCTCGGCATGCTCGCCGTGCTGACGCTGGCGGCGATGTCGACCCACACCGTCTCCGTGCTGGCGCCCGAGGCGGCGCCCGCCATCGGCGTGCCGGCTGCCTACATCGGCGCGTTCGTATCGATCACCTTCACCTCCGCCATGCTCTCGGGCGCCGTCACCGGGACGTTTGTGGGTCGTTTCGGCGCCGTGCGCGTTTGTCAAATCTCGATGCTCGCCGCCGCGCTGGGCATGAGCGTGCTGGTGTTGGCCACGGTCCCGGCGGCGATCGTGTGCGCGATCCTGCTCGGTCTCGCGCACGGCCCGTTCAATCCGGCGAGCGCGCACATCCTGATGAAGGTGTCGACACCCGAGTCCCGCCCGCTGGTGTTCTCGATCAAGCAAAGCGGCGTGCCGGTCGGCGGTGTGCTGGCGGGCGCGCTCGCGCCGACTTTGGTGGTCCTGATCGGCTGGCAGGGCGCGGCGCTCGCCGTGGGCGCGCTCGCGCTTGCCGTGCTGGCCGCGCTGCAGCCGTTGCGGCGCAAGTTCGATGCCGACCGCAACCCCGGGCATCGGCTGAGCAGCATCAGCGTGATGACACCATTGCGTCTCGTGTTCTCGCATCGGGGTCTTCGGCCACTTGCGTTAAGCGCGTTTGCCTACGCCGGATGCCAGCTCAGCGTCGCCGGCTTCTTTGTCGTTTATCTTACCGACGCCGTCGATGTGCCACTGGTGCGCGCCGGCCTGGTGTTCGCCTTGCTGCAGCTCGCCGGTGTCTGTGGGCGTGTGCTGCTGGGCGCCGTCGCCGGCCGACTCGTGCCGGCGCACCGAATTCTGATACTGTTGGGGCTGCTCATCGCCTTCGGGTTGGTGATGATGGCGCTGATCACGCCGCAATGGCCGCTGCTCCTGATCATAGCGGTGGCGGCGCTACTGGGGGCGAGCAGTCTCGGCTGGAACGGTGTCAACCTATCGGAGATCGCCACGCGTGCACCTGAAGGGCAGATCAGCGAAGCGACCGGTGGGGTGCAGTTCGTAATGTTCGCCGGCATTGTCGTGGTGCCGCCTTTGTTCGGGGCCTTAGTCAATCTGATGCATGACTACACTATCGCGTTTCTGCTGCTCGCGGCGCTGGCGATCACGGGCAGTGTCGCCTTGATGACAGGTGTGCCGCGCACGACACGGGCCGCAGGCGCGCGCGAGGTCGAGCGATGAAAGTGTTGATAACCGGGGGTGGCGGTTTTCTCGGGCTTCGGCTGGCGAGAGCCTTGTTAGAGAAAGGCCGCCTGCCCGGCGCGGGTGGTCGCGAGGTAGAGATTGAGGAGATCGTCTTGTGCGATCTATCCGAACCGGCTTTGTTGCCTCGGGACCAACGACTCACGGTAAAGACGCTCGATATCACCGATGCCGACGTTGTCGGCGAGATCGTCACAGACGATACTGGCGTTGTCTTTCATCTGGCGGCGGTGGTCAGTGCCGCGGCGGAGGCCGACTTTGATCTCGGCATGCGAGTAAATGTGCACGGCACACTCAATGTATTGGAGGCATGCCGCAAGCTCGCGAGCGCGCCGCGTGTGGTATTTACCAGCTCCGTGGCCGCCTATGGTGGCGACATGCCGCCTGTGATCGAGGACATGACCGCGCTAACCCCGCAAAGCTCGTATGGCACGCAGAAAGTGCTCGGTGAATTACTGCTCAACGACTATAGCCGCAAGGGCTATATCGATGGCCGCGGGCTGCGTTTGCCGACGATCACTGTACGCCCGGGCAAACCGAACCGGGCGGCATCCTCTTTCGCCAGCTCGATTATTCGTGAGCCGCTGCAAGGCGAGGAGGCCGAGTGCCCGGTGCCGCCCGAGACATTGGTCTGGATCATGTCGCCACGCCGCGCGGTGCAGGCCCTGGTGCATGCCGCCGAATTGCCGGCGGCGGCCTGGGGTGGTTACCGTACGGTGGCGCTAGCTGGTCTTACGCTGTCCGTGGCTGACATGGTGCAGGGTTTGCAACGCGTGGCCGGGGATAGGGTCGTTGAGCGAATTCGCTGGCGACGCGATGCCGGCATCGAGAAGATCATCTGCAGCTGGCCGGCGCGCTTCGCGTCGAAGCGGGCGCAAAGCCTCGGCTTCAAGGCTGACCACAATATCGACGAGATCATCCGGGCCTTCATCGACGACGAGCTCGGCGGTCGCTACGTCGGCTGACCGCAGCGCGCGGCGGCGCTCACTTCGCTGCGCTGACGACGATCTCGACGAGCGTGTCAGGCGTGCCCAACACGGTGCCGACGCAGGCGCGTGTCGGCGGGTGGGCCGGATCGATCCACGCTTGCCAGACTTCATTCATCGCCGCCTTCATGGACATGTCCGAGAGGTAAACGGTCGCGGCCAACAGCTTCGCTTTGCTGCTGCCGGCGCTCGCCAACAGGGTGTCGATCTTGTCCAGAATTTCCCGCGTCTGCCCCTTGATGTCGGCCGCGCGGTCATCGGCGGTCAGTCCGCAGAGATAAACGACGCCGTTGTGCTCCACAACGCGACTCATAATCGGACCGATCCCAGTGCGTTTGATGCTCATTGTTCCTCCCCTCGTAGCAGCGACAGAGTCCCACGACATGACCAGTAAAGCGGGCGCCACCCCGCTTGCAAGGTTAACACTGGCGGCGGTACCGTAGCAGCCATGGCAGAAACTACGAGAACGTCGCCATCGACGCTCGCGGCCAAGATCATCGCCCGGGCGGCGGGTCGGCAGTCCGTGGGTGCGGGTGATATCGTCACCTGCCAGGTCGATCTTGCGATGATGCACGATTCCAGCGGACCGCGGCGGATGAAGCCGAAACTGGAAGAGATCGGCGCGCGTGTCTGGGACCCCGGCAAGATCGTCATTATCACCGATCATTTTGTGACGGAAGCTGATCCCGAAAGCACGGCCATCCAGGCGTTGGCGCGCGAGTGGGTAGCCGCAAACGGCGTCGCGCACTTCCACGAGGCGCAGGGCATCTGTCACGTCGTGCTGCCAGAGCGTGGCCATGTGCGCCCGGGCCTGTTCGTCGTCGGCGCCGACTCACACTCGACGACCGCCGGCGCGTTCGGCTGCGTCATGATCGGTGTCGGAGCCACGGATATGGCCGGTGTGCTCGCCACCGGCAGCATCTGGGTGCGCGTTCCATCCACCATGTTGGTCCGAGCCGACGGGCAACTGGCCGACGGTGTGGCCGCCAAAGACATCATGTTGATGTTGTGCCGGCGCATCGGCATCAACGGTGCCAACTACAAGGTGGTCGAGTTCGGCGGTCCGGCGGTGACGGCCTTGCCGATGGAGGAGCGCATGGTCTTGACCAACATGTCAGCGGAGCTCGGCGCCAAGACCGGTATCATCGCGCCCGATAGCGTGACATGGGCAGCGCTCGGGCGCGCGGGTGTCGAGCGAAGCGACAGCAATGACTGGTGCAGCGATGAAGATGCAGACTACGCAGACGTCGTCGAGTTTGACGCCGCTGAGCTCGAACCCCAGGTCGCCGCGCCCCACAGCCCCGAGAACAGCGCGCCCGTCGGCGAGCACGCCGGCACACGCATCCATCAAGCGTACATAGGCGCTTGCACCGGCGCCAAGCTCGAGGACCTGAGGATGGCGGCGCGGATCTTGCGCGGGCGCCGGATAGCGGACGGCGTGCGCTTTTTTGTAGCGCCTGCGTCCGTGCGCATGGCCGAGCAAGCGCGGGCGGAGGGTACGCTGCCGGCGCTCGAGATGGCCGGTGCGAAGGTGCTGCCGAGTGGTTGCGGTGCCTGCATCGGGCTCGGGCCGGCGCGTCTTGGCGAAAAAGAAATCGGCATCTCGACTACTGCGCGAAACTTTCGTGGCCGTATGGGCGCGCAAACGTCGCAGACCTACCTGGCCTCGCCGTATACGGTGGCGGCGACGGCTGTTAGCGGCCGCATCACCGATCCGCGAGAGTTTCTTTAAAGATTTCGCCACGGAGATCACAGAGAGCACAGAGAGGAAGTTATTTCTTAGGTCCATTCACAGAGAATCCGTCTATCCATTAGTATTGCTTCTTAGGTTCTCGTGCGATGTGTTTTGGGAGGCGACTTTTCGGCGCAACGAGCATTTTTCATATCTAGCGTTACTCTGTGGTCTCTGTGTGCTCTGGTGTGAAGAACTAATCGATGGTCATTCAGTGTAATCGAGCCTGGGTGTTCGGCGACAACATCGATACCGATGTGCTCGCCCCGAGCGCCTACATGATGAAGTCGGTAGAAGAGATCGCCAGACATTGTCTGGAAGCGGTCGATCCCGGCTTCGCAGCATCCGTGCGTCCCGGCGATGCCTTTGTAGCGGGCGAGAATCTGGGTGTCGGCTCCTCGCGCGAGCAGGCGCCCCAGGCCCTGCTTCTGCTCGGTATCCGCGTGCTGCTGGCGAAATCCTTTGCCCGCATTTTCTATCGCAATGCCCTAAACCTGGGATTGCCGGCACTCGTCTGTGCGCAGACCGCGCGCATCCGCCAGGGAGACCCCTTGCGTGTCGATCCGCTGGCGGGAACGGTGCGAAACCTTGCCACGGGGGAGACACTGACGTGCGAGCCGCTGCCCGCCCACCTGCTGGACGTGGTCGCTGACGGGGGTCTGTTGCCGCATTTGAAGAAGAAATTCAGTCAGAGGTGAAAACTGAGGCGTGAGGGGTCAAATGGGCCGACGCGAGTGCGTGAAGCCTTTCCAGTGCTGACCGACGTCGAGCGGGCGCAGAGTCTGCGCGACACCTTGGCGAACGCACCCGATGGTGGCGCGGTCTGGGTGTTTGGCTACGGCTCGCTCATGTGGAATCCGGAATTCACGCATGTCGACCGACGCGTGGGTACCGTGCAGGGTTACCGACGGCGCTTTTGCGTACTGAGCGCACGCGCACGCGGCACGCCCGAAAACCCCGGCCTCGGACTCGGCCTTCAGCAGGAGCATGGCGAGTGCCGGGGCATCGTGTATCAGCTCGACGGCGGTTATCTTGATGGCGACCTCGCTGCGCTGTGGAAGCGCGAGATGAGCAGCGGCATTTATCAGCCCCGCTGGCTCCCTGTGGAGACCGACGCGGGCGAGGTCACGGCAATCGCGTTTGTGGTTGATCGCGGACACTTGCAATACGCTGGCGACCTGTCTGCCGACGAGCAGGCGGCAATCATCCACCGTGCGGTGGGAAGCTATGGGCCTTCGCGCGACTACCTCGCCAGGACGATAATTGAGCTCACGGCGATTGGCGTCAGCGAACCCGACTTCGAGACCCTGCTGGCGCGGGTGGACGCGCGTGCTAAGTAAGCTCTGAAAGCTCGAGACGCGTTGCTATCCACTTGGCTGCGGACAGGAGCTGCGCGTCTTCGCGTGGGCGACCGATCAACTGCACACCGATGGGCAGGCCATGTGGGCCCTGCGTGAACGGAATCGTCAGACACGGCAGGTGTAGCAGTGTCCACATCCCGTTGAACACCGGATCGCCAGTAAAGCCGAGTCCTTGCGGGGCTTCGCCAGGCGCGCTGGCCGCCAGCAGCACATCGTTGTCAGCAAACAAATCATCGATATGGCCGCGGCAGTCTTGTGCCAGCGCAACGGCGTTTGTGTAGTCCGCGGAAGGCACGGTCGTCGCCTGCACCAGAATGCCGCGCAACTTGTCGCTCAGCTCTTCCATGTGTCCTTTCAGTTCGCGCGCAAGCGAGCCTGCGGCCTCGACGTTCATGATGGTCTTGTGAACCCTGCTGAGGTCGGTGAATACCTCGGGGGGCGCAAGCTCGCTCAGCTCTGCGCCCTCGGCCTCCAACTGCGCGGCGGCTGACTCGACGGCGTTGATCGTTTCCGGATCGGCATCGGCCCAATCGGGAATGCGTGCCAGGCCGATGCGCGGCGGCCCATGGGGCCACGCCGGAATATCCGCGGGAACGCGCTTGGACAGCACGGCGGCGAGCCAGGCGATATCGTCCAGGCTGCGCGCAAAATGCCCCAAGGTATCGAGCCCCGGAGCAAGCGCCTTGATACCGCGGACGCTGAAAATGCCGTAACTTGGCTTGTAGCCGTAGACACCGCAGTACGACGCGGGCCGGATGATGGAGCCGCCGGTTTGCGTCCCGAAGGCGAGCGGCACCATGAAGTCGGCAACCGCCGCCGCCGAGCCGCTGGACGAGCCCCCGGGCGTGCGCGCCGGATTGTGCGGATTGCTGGTCTGTCCGAAGGGATGTCTAAAGGCAAACTCGGTCGTCACCGTCTTGCCAAGAATCACGCCCCCGGCGGCGCGCACGCGCGCCACGCACTCGGCATCGGCCTTGGGCTGATTGTTCTTGTAAATCGGCGAGCCGTACGCGGTAGGCATGTCGGCAGTGTCTATGATGTCCTTGATCCCCACCGGCACCCCGCAAAGCGGCGCCCGCGGTCCGCCCTCGTCACACGCACGCGCTTGTGCCAGGGCGGCGTCAGGATCCAGGTAGGTCCACGCGTGCACTTGGGGTTCGCGGGCCTCGATGCGGGCCAGGCAGGCCTCGGTGAGGGCGAGCGCGGTGAGCTCTCCCTCAGCGATCAATCGTGCTGCCTCACGCGCCCCGAGCCTCGCTGGATCCATGAATTGCTCCTCGTCGAACGAATTTTGATAGTAAAAGCGCGGGCCGCGGCTCGCTACGGCTCGCGTATCGCGCCCCGCTGTCAGCAGCCTCTAAGCCTGCTTCGCTAGCTTGCACAGCAGTCCAGCATGGACAAAAAACTAATCTAGTATATAATAGCATAATTTCCCTGTTTTG
>CAYGAS010000026.1:0-8029 GCA_964347935.1 uncultured Nitrospiraceae bacterium
TGCACAGGAGCAACACATTGTAGGTTTTCGCCTACATTGACGTCCCGTGCGTTCATTAACACGCCCGTCGGCAGTGGGTCAACCCGCGAACAGCCCCAGTGTTTGAAACGCTCGCTCCAACTGCGGAGGATTCTGAAATGCAATCGCACGCATGCCTAACAGCCGCGCCGGTCCGAGCAACTCGGCTTTGTCATCGATGTAAACGCAGTTATCCGGGGAATGCGATGCTATTTGTAACACAAGATCGTAAAGACGTGGATCGGGTTTCAGACATTGGGCCTCGTAGGAAAATATCCCGCCGCTGAAGTGGGCGAGAAATCCGTACTTGTCGTTCAAGTAAGCGACGCGCTCCGGCGTGTTGTCGGAGAGGAACAAGAGCTCGTGTCCCGCCGCTCGCAATCTTTTGACCAGCGCCACGGTCCCGGCGATGGGTTTGTAGGTGGCCAACCAGATGTTTGCTAGCTCGTCAGAATGGGCTTCGATGTGCCAATAGCTTTTGGCCTCCTCCCAGAAGGCATGGGCACTCAGCTGGCCGGCTCGGTAACGGCGCCCGAGCTCGCCGGTCAAGCAATGCTTGACCTCCGTCGGCGCAATGCCATAGCGGCTGGCGATAGCATCGATTGCCAATCGTGTGCCGTCGGTGAAATAGACGCCACCGAGATCGAAGACGATGGACCTTGCAGAAGTTGCCGTTTGTGCCGCCATGAGGCCGTACTGGAGTTCCGCCAGCTTAGGGGCCCCGCGAGGCCGACGCAATGATGCCGGTCCCGGCAAGGACGCGTCCAGCCGAAGCGTTGACTCGAAAGAGAGCGTCCTCATAAACTGCATGAGGAAAATATTCATGGGTCGTGAAATTGCCGTATATGCTGCACCGTTTGCCTCCCATCACTGCCCTAAGGGCGCTTGAAGCCGGCGTCCGGCACCGGAGCTTCACAAAGGCGGCGAGTGGGCTCAACATTACTCAAAGCGCCATCAGTCATCGGGTTCTCCACCCAAGTGGCTTGATGATGCGGTAACCCGCATAGGCCATCGCTGCGCAGTCTCACCTATTGGCAGAAATCATATGGACCCCGGGGTGATCGCTATCGTGCTGGCCTCCGCCATGATGCACGCTACTTGGAATGCGTTGGTGAAGATAGACGACGATCGTCTGCTAAGCATGGCGGTGGTAATCGGCGTTACTGCCTTACTGGCGCCTGTGCTGCTTGTGCTCGGCCCGGCACCGGCACCGGTGAGCTGGAAATTCATCATTCTGTCGGCGCTACTCAACAACGCCTACTTTCTGTTTCTGATCGAGGCCTATCGTGTCGGCGATCTTTCGCACGCTTACCCGCTGGCGCGCGGCTCGGCGCCGCTATTGGTGGCCCTTGGCGCCGTGACGCTGGTAGGCGAAGAGCTCAATATCATCCAGCTCACCGGCGTGGGTCTGGTATCCGGCGGCATTGTAAGCCTGCTGCTCAGCGCCGGCTACGGCCTGCGCGGCGGCTGGCGCTCGATCGTGTACCCGCTTGCCACAGGTGTGATGATCGCTGCGTATACGGTAGTCGACGGCATCGGTGTGCGCTTGTCAGGAAATCCCGCTGCCTACATCGGCTGGTTGTTCCTGCTATTCGCGATTCCGATCATGGTCATTGCCGTGGTGCGGCGCCGCGGCCAGACAATCACCTTTGTGCGCAAGCGCTGGAAAGCCGCGGGGCTTGCTGGCTTGCTCAACTTCGGTTCCTATGGGCTCGCAATTTTTGCTTTGAGTCTCGGTGCCATGGCGCCGGTCTCGGCTCTGCGCGAGACCAGTGTCATCATCGGCGCCTGGATCGGAACTCGACTGCTGGGCGAGCCATTTGGCTGGCAACGCATGGCGTCCGCGGCGATTGTGGTGGTCGGCGTAATCGTGACGAACTTGGCTGGCTGAAGGGGGCTACCAGCCGACGGCATAACCGGCACGGCGGTGATCGGCCCCCGCGTGAAAGATCTTATTGTCGGTATCGATACGTATCAAACAGACACCGCCGGCCTGACTCGTGCTCTCGGGCCACCATTTTATGCGGTGGCCGAGGCCTGCCAGCGCATCGCCGATGGGTGCCGGGATCCCACCTTCGAGCGCCAACAATCCCGGGTGATAGTTGTGCGGCGAGCGCGAGTTCGGAAAACTCCAGGAGATAAAGCGCGGCGCCTCGACGGCCGCCTGCGGGTCCATGCCGAAGACGATATTGTTCAGCAGTGCCTGCAGCATGGACTGGGGTTGCGTGTCACCGTCAGGCGTGCCGAACGCCATGTAGGGCTTACCGTCACGCAGCGCTAGCGCGGGGTTCGGTGTCAGGCGTGGGCGTTTGCCGGGTGCCACGCAGGCGAGATGGCGTGGATCAGCCGAAGACTGCGTGCCTCTGGCGGAGGGGCACAGCCCTGTGCCCGGGATGACAGGTGTCTCGGAGCTCGTGTCGCTCGGCGAGACGGCAAACACGTTGCCGGCCTTGTCGAACGCACACGCGTAGGTGGTATCGCGAAGGTCAGGCGGATGCGAGTGTGGCACCACCGGTGCGTTGGCTTCCTTCAGAACCGGCTGGTTGTTGCGGGGATCGCCCGCTGGCGGCATTTCCGGCCAGACGCGATCTGTTCTAATAAGCCTACGACGCTGGGCCGCATATGCGTTCGAAAGCAGTCATTTGCTTGGCACATCGATGAACCGCGGATCCCCGTAGTGATGGTGCCGGTCCGCAAACGCAAGCTTCAACGCCTCGGCGACGATATGAATATAGTCACGGCTGTTGTGTCCGAGACTCGCAAGATCGAAACCCGTAAGGATGTTCAGCGTCTGTAACAAGACCGGTCCCTGACACCAAAAGCCGCACGTGTAGAGGTCCAGATCGCCAAAGTGCGTCTGCCGCAGCTTACCAAGGCGGCGCCCCGAAGCCGGCGCTTGGCTGAGCCAGACGCTGGACAAGGTGCTGTAGCGCAGGCGTTACGCGCTGCGCCGCGGATGTCAGCTGTCCTTTGGGTTTGGGGCTGTTGCCCCGACCGGTTCACTAGCTTAGCCGGCTGGCCCGGGCTTCCACGGGAACGGGAGCAAGTGCTCTAATGGTTCCGAGATTTCAGTCACGCTGTTGACGGCGAGCTCGTGGTCGTACGGACGACCTTCGCGCTCGGCGCGCTCGCGCAGGCGCTCTTCGTGGAACGCCAGCACGTCCTTGGGTATCGGTAGGGTACCGGCGTCGTAGATGCGCAAATAACCGTCAACATCGCGCGCCGGCAAGACGCGGCTTTGCACCTGGCGATTGGGTGACCACGGTATGTCCAGAACACCGGCCTGCAGTGCGCGAACGGTGCCGACGGCCGCATCGCCGTCGCCCATCTCCAGGACCTTGTCGACGATTGCGCGCACCTCGCAGCGGATCAGCTCTTTTTCGCGTTCGAACTCGGGTAGACCGTCGAGGCGGGTGTGGCGTGCGAGATAGATCGCCATGCGCGTCATACGCAGGCCTTCCGCATTGGCAGTGGGCGTGGGAATGCCAAAGGCCTCGTGCGTGCTCTTTGTGGTGACGCTGACGGCACCGCCGATCGCGGCCAAGGTGCCGCCGTAACTGACAAGCGCCGCGCACTGGGCTTCGTCGTGCGGCCACGCGCCCATCCAGTGCAGTGAGATGACCGGCGTGAACAGCTCAGTGTGCCCGCGACGAGCTAGATATTCCTGACACAGCTCGCCGCACACACGCAGCGCCGCCGCATCCTGCACCAGGTGCAGGCTTTGCCCGAGCTCGAGCCCGTAGTTGCGCACGCCCTGCGCGGCTGCGAGCAAGGCATCCAGCACGCAGACAGCAATGGCGATCGACGGCGGAATGTTGGTACCCGTGAGAAATCCCGGCTGGCGGCGATGTAGCTCCACGCCTCGCGCTTGGTAAAGCGCCACCAGACGATCAAGGTACTGGTAATTGCGAATGCCGTCTTCGATCGACACCTCTTTGGTATACGACACGGTATAAGCGATGCCGGAGCCGAGGTACCCGGAATAACCCGCTGCGAGGCCGATCTCGCTGGTCAGCTTCGGCATGGCCGTGCCGGAGAGCACGATCGCCGGCTTATCGATGGCCTCGATGAGCTGTCGGCACGCTTTGACCCCGTAGTTAACGATGGGCAGACCGTTGAGCATGGAACGCCCCAGCTTGTGCGATTCTTCGATCCCTTTTTGCGCCTGCGCGAAGCGCTCGTTGCGCGTGTAACTATCGGTGGTCGTAGGGACGACGTCGGCCAGGCCTTCCTGATCGAGTGTGCGCATCAGCTCGAGCTGCATCTCGAGCGTGCCGAAGCCGCCGCGGGGTTGCGTCAGACAACGCCCTTCGCTCGCCGCCTGGCGCATCACCCAAGCGAGCTGCTTGTGCTGCGGCAGTTGGCGGTGATAATCGACCGCTTCCGCGAGATCGACCTCGGCGCCCGTTGGCCAACGCGAGAGGTTTTCTTTGCGCATGCGTTCGAACAGATCCTCGGCAATCTGCTGTTCGCTGAAAGGCAGTCGCGACGAAGTGTGCTTAGCCGGTAGAGCTTCGCTCATGGTGTGGTTCTTCGCCGATAGGCTTGATGTAAGTTAAGGCCAGCGCTAGCGCGGCCGCGGGTTCTGCGCTAGCCAGCAGACCGCAGGCGTAGAGCACGTAGCTGCGATCGAACAGCAAGCGCGCCTGCTGCGGCCGCAGTGATAACGGCTCGACCGGATCGGCGAGCGCCGTTGAAAGCATGGCGGTGGCATCGATGCTGCTTGCCAGCGGTCCGCCGGTGCCGATGATCGCGCTCAGCTCGCCGAGATCCTTACCGCGCTGCACGCTGACGGGTCCGTTGACAGTATAAACAGTCTCGGTGGTACCCGCATGTCGACGCACCGCGATTCGTATGGCCGCCCGCGCGAGCGCGCGGTCGATGGCGCGTTCCTCGCCATCGGTGGGAAGGCGTTCGGTATCTTCTTGCAGCTGCTGTACCCGTTGCTCGACCTGGGCCGCCGGCAGCCCGGCTTCGGTGGCAAGCGCCTCGAGCCCGGCAGCCTCGAGGATCGCCATCGCGTTATGCCGCATACCGAGGTCGCCCTCGACCGTGCGCTTCAGGTAGGGCTCCGGCAAGCCCTGTAGCACGACCCCTTCGCGCGTCGGCTTGCCGTCGCAGACCGAATGCACGTCGGTGGTCGCACCGCCGATGTCGACTACCAGCAATGGCCCAAGACCACTTGCGCGCTCGTGTCCTTCGGCGAGTAGGCGTGCGCCTTCGAGCACGGCCGCCGGGGTCGGCATCAGCACTTCATCGAACATGGATTGCGCACGATCGATCCCCTTGGCATGCACGATGCGCTTGATGAATACCTGGCGAATCGCTTCGCGTGCAGGCTCGATCGCGAGCACCCCAAACTCGGGCATTACGTTGTCGGTGTTGACGACTGGTTTGCCTGCACCTGCGAGCACGCCGCGCACCTCATCCGCCGCGACGCGGTTGCCGGCAACGATGATCGGACAACGGATTGGCGTGTTCGCGAGTGCGCGTGCATTGCCGAGGATGACCTCGGTGTTGCCGCCGTCGGTGCCGCCGGCCAAGAGCAGAATATCCGGGGCGAGCGCGACGATGCGATCGAGATCTGCGCGCGTCAGCTGATAGGCGAACGTGCCGACGAGCTTGGCACCGGCGCCAAGCGCTGCCTGACGGGCGGCCTCGGCCGTGAGCTCGCGCACGAGCCCCACGGTCACCATGCGCAGGCCGCCGGCCGCGCTGCTCGAGGCGAGGCGGTAGCGAAACGGGGGTAATTTGCCGAGATGTCGTTCGAGGTCTTTCAGGGCAGCGCTCAGACCGAAGCTAATGTCGGTGTCGACGGTGGAGGGCCCTTGGCCGTTCGCCAGCAGCTGTGGACCCGAAAGATCGATGGCTCGCAACTTGGTGTAAGTGCTGCCGAAATCGATCAAGAGCGCTGCGTTGCGTGTACTCATGTGTTTGCCCGTCGTTGCCCTTGAGCGCGTGCGGCAAAGTCACGCGCCAGCGTACTCAGCACATCGTGAGTGCGCGTCCCCGGAGGAAAGGCCCGATCGAAGCCCATGTCTAGAAAGCGCCGCTCGACGTCGGGCCAGGATTGTTTCCCCACAACCAGGTTTCCGCCGACGTAGATGAGAATGTCGCCAATGCCCGCTTCTATGCACAGCTCGCGGAAGCCGCGGCAGTCGAGCTCACCCTGGCCGTAGAGCGAGGACACGAGTATCGCATCGGCGGCTGTTTCGACCGCGGCCTTCACGAAATCCTGTGCCGGGGTGAGCGCTCCCAGGCTGACGACCGCGTGACCGGCCTGCTCGAGCGCCATGCTGAGAATGCGGTTGCCGACGATATGGGTGTCGGACCCGATCACACCGGTGACGATAGTTTTCTGCTCGCTCTCGGCCATAGCTCAGGGAACAGGAAAGTTTGCGATGGCCTCACGGTAGCGCGCGAGCGCCGCAGGGTTCAACTGCGGTGCGAAGCCCGGCTCAAGCCTGATCGCGTCGTCCTGCACCGTCAGCGGATGCTGCAAGAGGGAATCGCGTGTCTTGAGAAAGCCGTTCATCTCGCCGGCATTGTCAATCTGTGTCGCCGCGATGCAGGCTTCCATCCAGCAGCCGACGTCGCAGGCCACGCCGTTACCCAGCACGGGTTGCATGCCGCGGCTACGAATGTGGGCAAGCGCCTCAGCCAGTCCAGCCAGGCTCCCGGCCTTCATGAGTTTGTACTTAATATAGTGCGCCGCGCCGAGCTCGGCGGCTTTGTCCACATCGTCCAGACCGTAGATCGACTCATCGAGCATGAGCGGAACGGTCGATACCTGGGCCACCGCGCGCGCGGCCTGCCAGTCGCCGGCCGCGCAGGTCTGTTCCAGCAGCTCGATGTCCTTGGGATCGAGCGCGGCCGCGAAGCGGCAGGCGGTCTCGGCGTCGTACGCCTGGTTGGCGTCGAGGCGCAAGCTCGCCCGCCCGCCCCCCAGGCGTTGGATCAGCCGTACGCGCTCGAGGTCGGCATCGGCATCAAAGCCGATCTTCACCTTAAGCGTCCGATAACCCTGGGCGAACAAATGATCAAGCTCGAGGGCCAGCTCACCCTCACGGGTCCCGTGAACCAGCGCCAACAGCGGCACGCGCTGCGTTCGTTCGAGCTGTAAACAGGGGTTTCCCTCGAGCATCTCGATCGCTGTCGTTAAGGCGGTCACTGTGAATGGCGCATCCTTAGTGTTTGCGGCGATGATGTTTTTCGCCGCCGCCAACGGCCGGCCGACGACCGTCTCGCTGAGCTTGCCCGCCAGCGCCCACGCTCGGTCGATGGTCTCGTGGGTGTAGCCGCGCAGTACGGTGGCCTCCCCGAGACCCACGCGCTCGTCGCCCGCGTGCGCTTCCACCAGCAAGGTGTCGAATGCCTTGATCTCACCGAGCGAAAGCTTGTAGGGCACTCGCAAGGGCACCCGAAGCCGATGCAAGGTGACATGTGTCAGTGTCATGGTCTGCAATCTTACGCGAGTCGCGAGACTGACTATCGCGCAAAGGCGCGGTTTTTTCTATGCCCGCTGGCCATGATGCCGGTGCCTGCCCATTGATGTGGATCAAAGTGGGCCAGCCGGCTTCGGGTTATAAGGCTTATTAATTCCGGTGGAAGAAAAAACGCTGTCATGAAGGCCAAAGACGTAATGACGCACAGTGTGCTCACGGTGAGCCCCGGCACGCCGGTGGACGAAATCGCCAGGCTGCTCCTAGAGCGGCACATTAGCGCCGTGCCGGTGGTGGATGCCGCCAACCGGATTCTCGGAATCGTCAGCGAGGGCGATCTCATGCGCCGCCCGGAGACCGGGACGGAACGGCGCTTGTCGTGGTGGCTCAGAATCGTTGCCGACCGCGATACGCTGGCACGCGAGTACACCAGGTCACATGGCTCGGATGCCCAAAGCATCATGACGCGCCACGTGGTAACGGTGAACGAGGATGCCGAGCTGGCCGACATCGCCCTGCTCCTCGAGAAAAAGCGTATCAAGCGGGTGCCGGTGGTGCGCGATGGTCGC
>CAYGAS010000027.1:0-6582 GCA_964347935.1 uncultured Nitrospiraceae bacterium
AAGTCGACGACTGCGACACGGTCGATGCCGTGCAGGCCAAGCGCATGGGCGGCACCCACGGCAATATTGTTGAAGAGGCAAAACCCCATGGCACGTCGGCGTTCCGCATGGTGCCCGCACGGACGCACCGCACAGAACGCGGCCTTGGCCTTACCTGACATCACGACCTCAACCGCCTCAACGACTGCACCCGCTGCGTGCAATGCCGCGCTCAAGGTGAACTTATTCATACCCGTATCCGGATCCAACCACACCACACCCTCCTCGGGCGCTTGTGCGTAAATCCAGTCGATGTAATCGGCGTCATGCACGCGCTCTAACTGCTCCCGCGTGGCTGCCGGTGCGTCGTAATGTGCTAACACGCCGTCCAGGCCTGATGCCCTCAACTGGTCATTGATCGCATCGAGGCGCGCAGGACGTTCGGGGTGACGTGCACCCATCTCGTGTTTTCGACAATCAGGATGCGAAATCAAGGCGACATGCATGAGCACTAGCTTAACGCGCTCGGAGCATCGAGGCCACTGGCCCGGCAAAGGCTGGGTACAAGTCCCGGGCCCGGCTATGCAGTCGTTCACGTCAGCGGGAAAGTGATACGATTAGCGGCCTTGGATGACAACCCGACTCGTTGGCCTGATTAGGAAGCAACACCGTATGTTTTTCTTATCTGCAGCTGTCGTCAAAAACAGGCAGGGACACCATCATCGATCGTGGCTTTGGTTCCTGGGCTTACTGGCCATCGTCTTGTTCAGTGGTGCAGCGACAGCGGCCGAGGAAGATAAAAAGGAGGATGAACCCAAGGCCATGGTCGAGCGCCTCGATCGCATTGACCGTGCCCTCGTGCGCGGGATATCTGACGTCGGGCTGCTGGGCGACTGGGTGAAAGACATTGACGGACTCAAGGCACGCGCAACCGCATGCGTACCCGCGACAGAAAAAACGATTCAAAAGCTGAACAACGACCTGGGAGCGCTCGGTGTGCCCGGCCCGAAGGAGCCACAAGAGGTTACCCGCCAGCGCAAGGCCTTGGGAGAAGAGAGAACAGCGCAGGAGAATCGTCTGGCGACCTGCCGCGTGATCATTCAGCGCAGCGACGAGCTAACAAAGAAAATTACCCAGCTTGAGCAACAACTGAGAGCGCGACACTTTCTCGCGCGCGGCCCAAGTGTCTTCACGCTACTGAAGGATAAACGGCTGAGTCGGGAGACCCTGCTCGCAACGACCGGCGTGTTTGTCCGCGTGCATAGTGGTATCGATTATCTGACCGCGAGCAAAGTTGCGGCGCTGGCCTTGATTGTCGCTGCAGCGCTTCTCGTCGGCGGCTGGTTACGCCGCAGCCTCGGGAGTTGGGTACAGGGTCATCAGTGGCACACGAATCTCTCGAGTCAACTCGGTCAATCACTGGTAACCAGCTTTGCCCACTACGCACCCTATCTGCTGGCTAGCATCGCGGCCAGCATTTTCTTCTTAGTGGTTACCTGGCAGGCGCGTCCGATCCCGTACCTAAGTGTACTGGCCTTTGGTCTTCCGCCTTATTTCTTCACACTCGCGCTGATCCACGTGTTCCTTTGGCCATGCCCGCCCGCTGCCACATGGCTGCCGATTCCAGCCGATGTTGGCAAGGCGCTCGCCCGCCGCCTCAAGGTCTTTGCGTTGTTGGCCCTGTTGGGCTACCTCCTGTTTGCCTCCTTGTTGACCTACAGCCTGCCGGATCCGGTGCTGTTTCTTGCTCGCGCCGTCTTTGCCGTGGTGTTGTTCGTCAATCTGGCATGGGCCTTCTGGTTGTTGGGCCACATCCCGGCGTTGGCCAAGACGCGGTGGCTGCGCGGGGGTCTGGTGATTGTGTTGCTTGGGCTGCTTGTTGCTGAGCTGGCGGGCTATCGTAACCTATCCGTGGGCGCCACGAGCGCCGTATTCGGTACGCTCATCGCCTTCGGCATTGTGTGGTTGGTGTCACGCTTGCTTCGGGAGATGCATGACGGGTTGGATAAGGGACGCCACGCCTGGCATCGGCGCGTGCGCACCGCGCTGGCATTGCAACCCGGTGACCCCGTGCCAGGCCTGCTATGGGCCCGGCTGATTGTCACGCTGTTTCTATGGGCTGTGTTCGTGGTTTGGCTGTTGGAGATCTGGGGGCTGCCCGAGGCACTCAAACAACAGCTGTACCAGTGGGCGGTGGACGGGATTACCGTCGGTTCGCTGACAGTAAATCCCGCACGCATCGTGCTCGCCATTATTGCGCTGACGGTGCTTTTGGGCTTCGGCGGCTGGTTACGCAGCCGCTTGAAGCGTAAATGGCTGCCACGGACGCGAATGGACCGCGGCGCCCGCGAGGCGACAGTGACAATCAGCGGATACTTTGCCATCGCGCTGGCCATGCTCATCGCCTTGGCGGTCTCGGGTTTCGAGTTCACCAACCTCGCCATCATCGCCGGCGCTCTGTCCGTCGGCATTGGCTTTGGGCTGCAAACCATCGTCAACAATTTCGTGTCTGGCCTCATTTTGCTTTTTGAACGTCCCATCAAGACGGGTGACTGGATCGTCGTAGGGAACACCGAAGGTTATGTGAAACGGATCCGCATCCGCTCGACAGAAATCCAGACCTTCGATCGGGCCGATGTCATCGTGCCGAATTCGGATCTCATTTCCAGTCAGGTTACGAACTGGATGCTCAAGGACCCGCGCGGCCGTATCCGCATACCCGTTAGCGTGGCCTATGGCAGCGATACAGAGAAAGTTCGCGACATATTGCTGCAACTGGCTGCAGAGCACGGGGAAATCATCAATGACGGCAGCTCACCGCAACCACGCGTGCTGTTCCTGGTATTTGGAGAGAGCTCGCTCGACTTCGAGCTGCGTTGTCACATCAAGAACATAGACATGCGCCGAATTGTCATCAGCGACATCAATTTTGCCATTGATCAGGCATTTCGCATGCACGGCATCGAGATTCCCTTCCCGCAGCGGGATGTGCATATACGAAACTGGCCAGCAGAGAAGAAAGCGATTCCCGCCAAACCACGTGGCACACGCCGCAAGCGTTGAGTCCCTTGTCTGATACGGATGAGGCGTGAGATTCTCATTGTTGGCTGTGGTTACGTGGGTATGGCGCTCGCGCGGCGCGAGCGGGAACGCGGGGCGCACGTACGGGCGCTCGCACGCTCATCCGCCAGCACCGTTCGCCTGCAGGCAGCGGGCATAGAGACCGCGGCCGGTGATCTAGACGATCCCTCTTCTTTACAAGCACTGCGGCTTGCCGGGGTGTGTGTCTACTACTTGGCTCCCCCGCCCTCGACGGGCATGAGCGATCCACGCATGCACGCGTTCTTAGAGGCGCTCAAACCCCAGGCACAGCCGCGGCGAATCGTGCTTGTCAGCACCACCGGCGTCTATGGTGACTGTGGCGGCCAGTGGGTGGATGAAGATCGCGCGCCGAACCCTCAAGCCGACCGTGCCCACCGGCGCTTGGCGGCTGAGCAGGCATTACAAGCCTGGGGCGAAGAGACAGGTGTGGCGCTGGCGATCCTGCGTGTCGCGGGGATTTACGGTCCCGACCGGCTGCCCATCGAACGCCTGCGCAAAGGTCTGCCCGTTTTACGTGAGGAGGAATCCCCCTGGAGCAACCGTATACACGTGGATGATCTGGTTACGGCCTGCCTGGCGGCAGCCGATAGCGGACGCTCCGGCCGTGTCTACAATATCAGCGACGGTAATCCGACGACGATGACGGACTACTTCAACCGCGTCGCCGAGGCGGTCGGCTTGCCGCCCCCGCCTCAAATCAGTTGGCAGCAGGCGCAAAGCCTCCTGAGCCCGGAAATGCTGTCCTATTTATCGGAGTCGAGGCGGCTGGACAATCGCCGCATGCGCGCCGAGCTGGGGGTGGCCGTGCGCTATCCTACCTTGGCCGCTGGCCTCGCAAGCTGCGTACGGCCTGCAAGCGTCTAGTTCTGCGTGGCCATTCGGCCGGTGACGGGTCAATATTCGCTTTCCCTGGAGGCAAAACAGGCGCAGACTTGACCTACCTCAAGGACAGGGTTCGGGCACCCATGCTCTTTTATGGTCCTGTCTGAGGAAACATACTGCTAGACGAACAACAAACGGAGGTGAACGATGGGACAGCGTTTCATGTTCTTAACCGTGACGCTAGCCGTGCTCGCGGGCTGGTTACTGCCGGCGGCACTCGGTCACGCGGATGAGATAACCCGCGGGCAGATGTTGAGCGTTTCCTGCGCTGGCTGCCATGGCACAGACGGGGAGAGTCCGGGGTCGATTCCCAGTATCTCTGGGAAGGCGGCTGGCACCATGGAAACGCTGCTGAAAGAATTCCGTGACGGCAAGCGTGAGTCTACGATGATGGTACGCCATATGAAGGGCTACACGGACGAGGAGATCAAGTTGATCGCACAGTATTTTGCGAGCCTCAAGTAGGGGAGACAGCCATGAGCAACTATTCGCGTAGAGATTTCATAAAGCTGGTCGGCGTTGCCGGTGCCACATCAACTGTGGGCTGGCCGCTTATCGCTTCAGGCAAGAAAGGCGGTCGTGTGGTCATCATTGGCGGAGGTTTCGGGGGGGCGAGCTGCGCCAAGTACCTGCGCAAGCTGGACGGAAGCCTCAAGGTGACCCTCGTTGAGCGTGAGGCCAAGTTCGTGACCTGTCCCTTCAGTAACGCCGTGCTGGGCGGGTTGTACAAGATGGATTTCATCTCGCACAGCTATGACGCGCTGCGCAGTAAGTGGGGCGTCAAGGTCATTCAGGATAGCGCGGTTTCGGTCGATGCGGCTGCGCACAAAGTCAAGCTCGCCGGTGGTAAGACCCTGAAGTACGACCGACTGGTCGTTTCCCCAGGCGTGGACATGCGCTGGAACGCCATTCAGGGCTACGACGAGGCAGCGAGCCAGCTAGTCCCGCACGCCTGGCAGGCGGGCCCACAAACCGCGTTGCTGCGCAAGCAGCTCGAGGCCATGAAAGACGGCGGGGTGGCGGTGATCACTTCACCGGCGAACCCGTACCGGTGTCCGCCGGGACCGTACGAGCGGGCGTGCATGATGGCGCACTACTTCAAGCAGAGCAAGCCGCGCTCGAAGATCCTCATTCTCGATGCGAAGGACAAGTTTGCCAAGCAGGGTTTGTTCGTGGACGGTTGGAATAAGCTTTATCCCGGCATGATCGAGTGGGTGAAGGGTTCGGAGGGAGGTCTGATCGATCGCGTGGATGCCAAGACCAAGACCGTCTATCCAACCTTCGGCGATCCAATCAAGGCCGATGTGCTCAACGTGGTGCCGCCACAGTCGGCAGGTGCCATCGCCCTGAAGGCCGGGCTCGCCAACAAAGACGGCTGGTGCCCGATCGATCAGCGCAGCTTCGAGTCGAAGATGCAGAAGGACATCCATGTCCTCGGCGATGCGAGCCTTGCCGGCAAGATGCCGAAATCCGGCTACGCCGCCAGCAGTCAGGCGAAGGTGTGTGCTGCTGCCATTGTTTCAAGCCTACGCGGGATGGAGATGCCGGATCCGTCCTACGTCAACACCTGCTACAGTCTCGTGTCGCCCGACTACGGCATCTCGGTCGCTGCCGTCTATAGGCTCGAGAATGGCGTGATCACTGGCGTCAAGGGTGCGGGTGGCGTGAGCCCGAAAGATGCGGACGCGGATTTTCGCCGGAAAGAGGCGCGTTACGCCGAAGGGTGGTACCTTAGCATCGCGGCGGACATCTTTGGTTAGTATCGCTGCATCAAGTTAGCGGAAAAAGGAGCGGCGCGAGCCGCTCCTTTTTTTGTTGCTGCGGAGCCCACGCGAGCATGGTGCCGTCGGGCGCAACAGGCTGTGAAGCAGTAAACTACGCCCCTTAGCCTGGGTCGCGGACCGCGGTCGTGACGGGAGCGCAGCGGCCAGGCTGGACGCAATGCGGAACTTAGGCGTGGCGGTGGAGTCCTCTTTGGACGACCTTCCTAATCTACGCAGTCGACGAGCAAGGTTTTGATTTTCTGGGCATAGTCACGGTAACGTGGGTGACATGAGCACTTTTGGCGCATATTGGAAGCGATGTCTGCTGGGGAGCCTGTGTGCCCTCGCCGGGGCCGCGGCGCATGCGCAGCCCGGCGCGCCCCCGCCGCCCGTCATTGTCGCCAAAGCGGAGCTTCGCTTGCTGGCGCCGGTCACCTGGTTCCCGGGTGCCGTCATCAGTCGCGATGACGCGCGGCTGGCTGCCGAGCTAGAAGGTCGTCTGGTGCAAGTCGCCGAAATCGGGGCACAGGTGCAAAAAGGTGCAGTCGTCGCCCGCCTCGACGACACGCTGGTGCGCGAAGAGCTTGCCGAGAACGAAGCGAGCGTCGCGCGTGAGCGGGCTCGCCTCGCCTACTACAGTCAAGAAGTAGAACGTTTGCGGCCGCTGGTCGAGCGCAAGATCGTGACGCCTAGCAATCTGGACCAAGCCGTTTCTAACCGGGATGCGACCCGTGGTGAGCTCGCGGCCGCGCAGGCGCGTGTGATGCGTGCCAAGGAACAACTGCAGCGCACACTGATCCGTGCGCCATTTGCAGGTGTGGTGACCGAGCGGATCTTGCAGCCGGGGGAATGGGCC
>CAYGAS010000028.1:0-8323 GCA_964347935.1 uncultured Nitrospiraceae bacterium
CTGTGCAAACCGGGCAATGCGCCCCTTTAGCCGTTGCTTCTCGTCGGGTGTAAGGTCCTTAACGCTGAAGATGAGCACGGGCGGCTTGTTGGGCGCGGCAGACTTCTCCAGGCGATCCAGAACCTCGAAGCCATTCAGCCCGGGCATGAGCAAGTCCAGAATAATGATATCAGGGCGCTCGGTCTCCGCGATCTTTAAACCCTCCTCCCCGCTGTAACTCATGAGGACCTGAAATCCTTCCGGCTCCAGCGAAGCGGCCAATAACTCGATGGCCTTGGGGTCATCGTCGATGGCGAGGATCTTTATGGGGCCTGTACCAATTTTTGCGCGTAAGCCGAGTACGTCCAGACTCTTGAGCAACGTCGTTTTCTTAAACGGCTTGACGAGGTAGTCAGCGGCCCCGAGCGCAAATCCCTTTCCTTTCTGGTCAACGATCGAGGTGATGATTACCGGGATGCTGCTCGTATCACCGTTCGCTTTGATCTTGGTGAGAAAGTCCCACCCGTCCATCTTCGGCAGCAAGACATCGAGAATGATGGCGCTGGGGCGCAAGCGATTGGTTTTCTCCCACCCCTCCTCGCCGTCTTTGGCAGTTTCGACGGCGTAACCGGCTTCGCCGAGATAGATACGCAGCAGATCGACTGCCTTAGGATCGTCTTCGATGACGAGAACTAGCGGACCCGTTGCCGGACCTCGCGCGATCGAGACGGCCGGCGTTTCGCCGGGCGCCGCCAGCGGAAGGTCTGCCTGTGCATGGCCGGTAGCGGGCAGCTTAAAGGTGAAAGTACTTCCCTTACCGGGGGCGCTGTCCAGCCGCATGGTGCCCCCATGCAGCTCGACGAACTTTCGGGTCAAGGTCAGTCCCAGACCCGTGCCCTCGGGCTTGCCGGTGAGCGTATGCCCGGCTTGCTGGAATTCCTCGAAAACCCGCTGCTGGTCTTCGGGGGTAATGCCGATGCCCGTGTCCCACACGGAGATCTCTACCGCATCGGCGACCTTTCGCGCCCGGATGCCGACCTTTCCGTTGTCGGGGGTGAACTTCACGGCGTTGGAGAGCAGATTGAAAATGATCTGTTTGGCCTTACGCTCATCGGCTATGAGGGTGTCGAGGTCGTCGGTCATGTCGAGCGAGAGCGCAATTCCATGCGCGTGTGCGCGCTCTTTGACCACGGTGAGACTGCCCTCGAGAAGTTGCCGGATATCAATGGTACTTGGCTCGAGTTCCATCTTTCCGGCCTCGATCTTCGACAGGTCGAGGATGTCGTTGATGAGGTTGAGCAGGTGTTTACCGCTAGTTAGGATGTCGTTGAGATATTCTTCTTGTTTCTCATTCACATCGCCAAACATCTTCTCGAGCAAGACTTCCGAGAAGCCGATGACGGCATTGAGCGGAGTGCGCAGCTCATGTGACATGTTCGCCAGGAACTCGGATTTGTGCTGGCTGGCGATTTCGAGCTGTCGGGTTTTTTCCTGCAGCTCCTGGAAGAGTCTTGCATTTTGAATGGCGGTCACGGATTGTGCGGCGAAGGTCTGCAGCAGGTTCACCGTCGCTTCTGGGAACTCGCCCGCGGCTTTGCGCCGGACGACTAGCGAGCCGATGACACGGTCTTCGCGCGCGAGTGGCAATGCGAGCAGGGCCCGAAAGCCGGCCTCTTGGATGTAAGGCGTGGGATAGTCGGGCGCTTTCGGGAGGTCTGGGACTTGATACGGGGCGCGCTTGATGGCGGCCTGACCGACGACGGTCGCATCTCCCACATGCAACCGTGATTCCCTTAAGGCTTCAATAAGCTCAGCGCTTAGCCCGTAGTTTGCACGTGGTAAAAACACCTGCTCGACTTCATCGAATTCGTAAATCGTACCTGCGTCGGTCGTAGAAAGTTGCACGGCGTGGCGGACGATATTCGTCAATACGCTCTGTAGATCGAGGCTGGAGCTGACGGTGCGGCTCACCTCGCCCAGCGCCGTCAGCTCTTCAACCGATCGCGAGAGTTCCTGTGTACGCTCCTCGACCTTCTGCTCAAGCGTTTCTTTGGCCTCATGCAGGGCGCTAAAGAGCTCCTTGATGGATCCCCGCATGCCATCGAGGTCCTGAGCCAAACGTCCAATTTCGTCCTGACTGCCGGTTTCGATTGGCGCATCGAGGTTGCCTTTGGCGATTAGCGCTGCCGAATTCTGCAAGCTGGACAAGGGGCGGGAGATATAACGCCGTGTAATGGCGACGGATGTAAGGGAGATCGCAGCAATGATGAGCACCGTCAACGCAACGATCGCAGAGATCTGAAAAATAACCTGATTTCTAACGGCCTCCCGCGAGACCACGACAACGAGGGAGCCGACGAAGCTGCCTTGAAATTGGATGTCTGCTTTTTTGATAATAAAGTCCGGTGAGTCTGCGAAATATTGAATGGTTTTATCCTGATAGGCAGGACGCTTCTTTTCAGTGAGCGTCTGCCCTCCCCAGAAGACCTGGGCGAGAACAATCGACTCGTCAAGAAACAGGGTGCCGAGGAAATCCTTTACAATTTCGTTATCGAGGTTCCACAACGGTGTCGGCAGAGCGATCTGGGCCATCTGCACGGCAGTGTCTAATCGGTTCCTAATTTCGGTGTCAATTCTGGCAATGTTGAGGAACACGCCAACGGCGGCGAAAGCTGCAAGGATCAACGTCACTACGCCGATGAAGGCGTAACTGAGCCGGCGACTGATGCTTTGAACCTTCGCGGAGCGCTTATGTGCCAACTCACCCTGCACTGAAGGCACTTCCTTTTCGATTATCGCTGGGCGAGCCACGTCTTAACCTCTTACTGGATAAATGCAAGCCGCTCGATAGCGAGTGCCGCCGCCAACGATCCTTTTAGGAAGGCCGACTTCAAATGCCTTGATAGGCACCATGAATCCCATTGCGTTGTCATCGAGCTTTCAAAAGTTGAGCCATACGGTAGCAAGATCCTGGTTTTGGTAATGGCTCGGGCTGATCTTCCACCCCCGTACTACCGCGCGATAGGGAACGATGCGATACCACCATAGTGTGACCAGCATATGGGCTTGTTCGTCGAGCGCGCGCTTTTCAAATTGGCGCATGAGATGACGCTGCTCAGTGACGTCAGCCGTACGGTTCATCTTGTCGAATAACCCGTCTAACACCCGGTCTTCGTATTTGGCCCAGTTGCTGCCGGAGCGGTCATCGGAAATGTACTTGGAGACGTCGAGTAGTGGATTAACCACTGCCTCGCAGCTGAAATCGATGGCGACGTCGAATTCCGTGGTACGGCTGCGCAGCGTCTTGAAATAGGTGTGGGTCGGCTGGACGACTTGTTTGGGACGGAGACCCACAGTGTGCCACTGCTGGATCAGCCAAAGCGAAACGATTTTGTAAGGCTGATCGACAGCGCGAATAAGAAACTTAAACTCGGAGCCCTGCGGTACGCTGGCCTCGCGCAGCAAACGACGCGACTCAGCCCGTGATTTTTCCACATCAACCCAGTATCCAGCGATGCCCTGCAGTTGCTCTTTGCCGGCTGCAAGCGGGTGTCCGGGGAAGACGACGCCGCCGACGGTTTTGACGATGGCATTGTCAGCGAGGAAGTCGGAGCCACCCCAACGATCCACGGCCAACGACAGTCCGCGACGAACACGGGGATCGTCAAACGGCTTCACCAGGTGGTTCGGGGTGGCCAGCAGCACGCAGTTCCAATCTGACTCTTGAACCCTGATCTTGTCGCCTAGCGCCCATCGCAACTGGTCCCGGAGCTTGGGCGGAAAGCCGCGAAACTCTATCAAGGCGTCGCCGTTGCGGATCGCTTCCATGCGGTCCGACTGCTGTTTCGCAAACGTTGCCTTGAAGCCGTCCAGATAAGGCAAACCCGTGTGATAGTAATTCGCATTGCGCTTACCGGCGATGAACTTGCCGGGCGCATACTCTGACACGATGAATGGGCCGGAACCGAGAATATTTTTCTCATACCAGCGTATATCCTGGCTGAGCTTTTTGGCGCTATAGATAAAATTGAAGGGATTCGCCACCGCTGGGATGAACGCGGACGATGGATGATTGAGTTCGAATACCACGGTGTAGTCGCCCTGCGCGTAGACCTTTTCCACCATGCTGTAAAAAGCCTTGCGCGCGCTCTTCACGCCTTCCGGCGGCGAGATGATCTTGTTGAACGAGGCCACGACATCCGCCGCTCTGACAGGCTGACCATCAGAAAACGTGGCATTTCGGCGCAGCCTGAAGGTGTATGTCTTGCCCTCGTTCGTGGGCTCGGGAACATCTAGCGCGAGGTCGCCGACGAGATCAGTCGGTGAGGCAGGATTGTCCGGATTCACGCGAATCAGCGTGCTGTAGAACGGTGCCACGGGATGAATCAACCCGAAAGTGGCTTCCCGGTGGCCGTCGAAGCTCGGCGGTTCAGCCGGCACGACGTAGGTCAATACTCCGCCCTGCTTGGGGATTTCTGCCCCCAGCGCGCGGTCGATCGGTGCGCTCACCATGAGCGCGGCAGTCACCGTGACGGCGGTCACCAGATGCATGCCCTTGTACCTCTTTTCCGACTACGCTTTCTGGGGTTTTCTTACCATGATCTCGATCAATAGTCGCTTCAAATCTCCTGTCTCGTCTTGTTGTTACGGAGAAATGCTGGCATGAAGCCCAAATGCAGGTTATTGCACCGCAACATACAGGCTGTGTGCAGCGCACTTCAATTTCCGGAGGTAATCAGCGCCGCACGCTCATCTCGCGAGCCAGACCATCGCAAGATCTTGGTTTAGGTAGTGACTCGGGGAGATCTTCCATCCGCGCACCACCGAGCGATGGGGAACAATGCGATACCACCACAGGTTGATAGCCATGTGCGCCTGCTCATCGAGGGCGCGCTTTTCGAACTGACGCATCAGACGGCGCTGCTCGGCGACGTCGAGCGTGCGGTTCATCTTGTCAAACAGGTCGTCCAAGGTGCGATCGGTGTAGTTGGCGAAGTTAATTCCGGAGCGGTCACTGGAGATAAACTTTGCAATCTCCAGGAGGGGATTGGCTACCGCACCGGTGATGAAGTCGATACTTACCTGATATCCGGAATCAGGGTCCCGCAGCGCCTGCCAGTAGGATTTCGTCGGCAGGATCACTTGCTCGGGCTTCAGGCCAATAACTTCCCACTGTTTGGCCAGCCACGACGCCACGATCTTGTAGGGCTGATCGATGTCACGCACATTGAGCTTGAAGGAGAATCCCTCCGGCACGCCCGCTTCTCGCAACAGGCGGCGTGCCTCGGCGCGGGATTTCTCGATGTCGGGCCAGTACCCCGCGATCTGTTCCAACTCTGCGCGGGTCGCCGCCAGCGGGTGACCCGGTGCGACCACACCCCCGACGGTTTTCACAATGGCTACCCTGGAGAGGTACTCGGAGCCGCGCCAGCGATCAATCGCCAGGGTAAGCGCGCGGCGCACGCGGGGGTCGTCGAAAGGCTTCACCCGATGATTCGAGGTGATCAGCAGCATGGAATTCCAGTCGGATTCCTGGACCGTGATTTGATCCCCCAGGGCGCGTCGGAGGATATCGCGACTACGCGGCGGGAAGCCGCGAAACTCGATCATGGCCGTGCCTTCACGGATCGCCCTCTCGCGCTGGCTCTGCTGCTTGGCCAAGATCGCGTGAAAGCCGTCCAGGTAGGGCAAGCCTTCGCGGTAGTAGTTCGGGTTGCGCTTGCCATCCAGATACTTGCCGCGCTCATGCTTGACGAAAATGAAAGCCCCGGATCCCAGGATATTCTTCTCGTACCAGCGTATGTCCTGGGCAAGCTTCTTGGCGCTATATATGTAGTTATAAGGGTTGGCGAGGGCGGGGATGAACGCCGAGCTCGGGTACTTCAACTCGAAGACGACGGTGGTGTCATCCGCGGCCGTGACCTTCTCCACCATGATGTAGAAACCCTTGCGGGCACTTCGCACACCCTCCGGCGGAAAGATAATCTTGTTGAAGCTTGCCACGACGTCGTGCGCCGTTACCGGCTGACCGTCCCAGAACTTAGCATTCGGTCGAAGTTTAAACGTGTATTTTTTGCCCCCCTCGGTGGGCTCTGGCACCGCCAGCGCCAAATCACCCACGAAATCAGTCGGCGAGGCGGGGTTTTCCGGATTCACGCGGATCAGGACGCTGTAGAAGGGTGCGGTCCAGTGGAGCATCGCAAAGGTGCTTTCCCGGTGTCCGTCGTAGCTTGGCGGTTCGCCGGAGACGACGAAGTTCAAAATACCGCCACGCTTCGGCGTTTCCGCGAGCGCCAAGAACGTGGGGAACCCTAGGAGTACAGCAAGAACGGTGAGGGCCCACCGCGGGACCTTTATTGAGTGCATGCATCCCTCCTCCGACTCGATGCAGGCCCGAGAGGGTGTTATTCGCGAAGCAACCCGTCAGCGAGGTCGCGAATGACCGGCCAGGCCTGAACAGGTGGTGTCGAAAAGTTATTTCCCCTCGAGGGCAATATAGATTACGCCCCCAGGCTGGGCGGCGGCAAGACATTTCGACGGGCCGGACTGTGCAAGGTGAGGCTGTGAGAAAAGTGAGTCAGGCTCTAGCGGCTTTCCTCTAAGACCCGGTAAATCAGCACCTCACCTTTGACGTTTTTTAGTTGTCGCTTGCCGATCTCTTCGGTTGTGAACTGCCCCTCGATGCGCCGCGTCGTCTCGGGACCCACACAGATCATGCCGCCCTCGGCGACGCCGGCGATACGAGCGGCGAGATTCACCGCCGGACCGAGTGCGGTGTAAGTCCAGCGCACGCCGCTGGCGCCCTCATACTTGCTGGGGCCGATGAGAGCAATACCGGAGTTAATCCCAATATGCACCGATATGGGATCGAAGATGCCTTTGAGTTGCGCGTTGAGCGCCTGGGTTTTCTGCAGGATCTCCAGCGCCGCCCGGGTTGCGCTGATTGCGTGCTCGCTCGGGTCGTTGCCGGGGAAAACCACCATCAGCCCATCGCCGCTCGTCTCGGTGACATCACCACCGTGACTGTGGATGGCATCGAGATAGCGCGAGAAGTACTTCTCCACCATGAAATCCGCTGTCTGACGCATGGATTCGCTGAGCTTGGTGTAACCGCTGACGTCGACAAACATCGCTGACATGTCTTGGTCGGTCTGCTCGAGCTCGGGCGCATCGGGGTTTTCCTCGAGCTGGCGAATGACCGATTGTGGTACGAAGCGGGCGAGATATTCTTGCGCCCCTCTAAGGCGGTCGAGCTTTGTATCCACCGTCTGCTTCAAGCGCAAGGAGGTCTGGATGCGGGCCAGCAGCTCGCCGCGGTTGACCGGCTTGGTGAGGAAGTCATCCGCGCCGGCTTGAATCCCGCGCACGCGATCATCCACCTGGCCGAGTGCTGTCATAATGACGACTGGGATCAGCCGGCTATCGGGATCATCCTTGATCCGCTGGCACGCCTCGATGCCGTCCATGACCGGCATCATGACATCGAGCAGGACCAGGTCCGGTGGTTGGGCCTTGATCTGCTCGAGGGCCGCGGCACCATTTTCTGCCGTCGCGACCGCATAGCCTTCGCGCTCCAGCAGACGGGAAACGATATCGCGGTTGTTCTCGTTGTCGTCGACCACGAGTAAGCGAGCGTTCGGCTTTCCCCCGGCGCTTACGGGCTTTGTGTCCAGCGCTTCATCGTGCCGCTCCTTGGTCGCTGATTCGGTCGCGGGCTCGAGTGCCGTATCTGCCGTGCCGGTGTCAACGGCCGCCGGGTTGAAGAGCTCGTTGAAGAGCGCCAGCAGCTCTTTGCCCGCGGTATGGATATTTTCCAGATCCGCGATCATGTCTTCGAGACCACGGTCTTTGGCCTCTTCCAGCAGCAACTCGCTGTAGCCGATGATGTGGTTTAGCGGCGTGCGCAAAGTGTGCCGCAGCTCGGCGTCGGCGCCGGATAGGTAAGCGGGCGCGCGAGGCGCTTGCTGCTCTCCAGCACTTGATTTCGATGTCGCATCAGGACGGCCGCGATCAGGCTTGTCCTTGCTCATGAGGTAGTTTTCTCAGCCCGCCCACCCTCGGCGCGGTGGGATATCGTTTCTGCAGGCGGAGTTTCCAAAGCTTTGTCTGCAATCACCTCGGCGGGCAGCTCTATGGTAAAGCTAGACCCCTTACCGAGGACACTCTCAACAGTAATATCGCCACCCATCATCTGACAGAACTTGCGGCTGATCGCGAGCCCGAGACCCGTACCCCCGAACTGGCGCGTGGTGGAGGCGTCGGCCTGGGAGAACGCCTGAAACAGCTTGTCCATCTGTTCCGCTGTCATGCCGATGCCGGTGTCGGTGACGCGAAAACGGAGCCA
>CAYGAS010000029.1:0-14798 GCA_964347935.1 uncultured Nitrospiraceae bacterium
GGATTTGTGTCTGGGGGCGGCCGGCTTGTCGCCGACGGCGGACAAGTTTCTGCTGCCGCTGCTTCGGCAAAGCGATTTGATCCTGCTTGTCGGCTACGACCCGATCGAGATGCGTATGGGTTGGCGCGATCCCTGGGATCGGCATAAGCAGGTGATCGAGTTTGCCTCGGTCGTTAATACCCACTACATGCATCAGGCACGCATCAGCTTCATTGGCCACGTGGGTGCGGGGCTCGAGGCCCTGCGCGCCGGCGTAAAACCGCAACCGCAGACCTGGCCGGGGAGCGAGCTCAGCGCGACGCGGACGGCGTTACGGTCTGCCTTTCGTTCCGACGAGGACTGGGGCCCGGCCGCGGTCGTCGATACCGTGCGCCGGCTGTTGCCGCGCGACGGCGTAGCCACGGTCGACAGCGGCGCGCATCGGATCCTGTTGAGCCAGGTCTGGCAGTGTTACGCCGCGCGCACCTTGTTGCAGTCCAATGCACTCGGGGCCATGGGCAGCGCGTTGCCGTTGGCGATAGGGTTCAAGCTGGCTGAACCGCAACGTCCGCTGGTTGCATTCACCGGCGATGCCGGCCTGGAGATGGTGATGGGGGAACTCGCGACTTTGCGTGATCTCAAGCTGCCATTGGTCATCGTGGTCTTTGTCGACGAGCAGCTCGGCTTGATCGAGCTCAAGCAACGCGGCGCCGGACTCAAGAACCTGGGCGTCGACTTCGGCGCCACGAACTTCTCCGCGGTTGCCATTGCCTTGGGCGGCTACGGTGCGTGGGTCAGGAACCGCGACGATCTCGCACGCGAGCTCAAGACCGCGTTCGCTCGCAAAACCTTCACCATCATCGCCTGCGCCATCGGTCGGCACAGCTATGACGGCCGCCTGTGAGCGCTCGGGTCTTCGCCCCGGCTTGCGCCGCTGATCCGGGCACCGCCTAGACTATACTCAGCCTAGGTTTCTCGTACCGTCTAGCCTGTCGCCGGAAACGGCGCAGCACCCAGTCAGATGCTCGATCAACGCAACCTCGAGATTTTGCTGCAATCACACTTTCCGGTCGTGGTCGTCGAGACCCACGAGGAGCAACGTGCGGTGCAGTTGCTGCAGGGCCTGGTCGCCAAGAACGGTACGCGTCTGCTGCTGTGGACTGCGACCGAGGGCCTGAAGGACCATTTGCTCGGCGACGCGCGCTCGAGCGTTGAGGGCTGGACCATCGATGATCTCGGTGCCAAGCAAGACGACCGCGCGCTCGAGCCGGAGCACACGCTCGGCGTCATCAGGAAGGAGACCCGACGCAGCATCATCGTGCTGCTCGATTTTCACCCCTACCTGAGTAACCCGAGGATCGTGCGCTTGCTGAAGGAGATTGCGCAGGACCGTCCCATGAGCGGCAACACCTTGGTCCTGATCAGTCATCGCATCGACATTCCACCTGAGATCAGGAGGCTTTGCGCACGTTTCGAGCTGGCCTTGCCCGGTGCCGGCGAGATTCGCCGCCTGGTTCTGGACGAAGCCAAAGTCTGGAGTATGAAAAACCAAAAAAAGCTGAAGGTAGACAGGAAGGCGTTGGATCTGCTCGTGCGCAATTTGCAAGGCCTGACCACGAGCGACGCTAAACGACTGGTGCGAAACGCCATCTACGACGATGGCGCGGTGACGCACAGCGATATCGATGAAGTGATGCGCGCCAAGTACGAGTTGGTGGATCAGAGGGGCGTGTTGGCCTATGAATACGACACCGTCGGCTTTGCCGATGTCGGCGGTTTCGCCCGCCTGAAGAACTGGCTCGACAAGCGCAAGAGGCCTTTTGTGGACACGCTTGCGCGAACCGCGGTCGATGTTCCGAAGGGCATCTTGCTCATCGGCGTGCAGGGGTGTGGCAAGAGTCTCGCCGCGCGCAGTGTTGCCGGATCATGGGGCGTGCCGCTGCTGCGCCTCGATCTCGGCGCCGTCTACAACAAGTATATCGGCGAGACCGAAAAGAACATCCGCGAAACCTTGAGATCAGCCGAAGTGCTGGCCCCCTGTGTGTTGTGGATCGACGAGATAGAGAAAAGCATCGAAGCCAACGAAACCGACGGCGGCACGTCGGCGCGGGTGCTTGGGACCTTGCTGACATGGATGGCGGAAAAGCGCGCGCGCGTGTTCATCGTCGCCACCGCCAACGACATCAGCAAGCTGCCGCCCGAGCTCTTACGCAAAGGCCGGCTGGACGAGATCTTCTTCGTTGATCTGCCTTCACTGGAGGCACGCCGCGCAATTCTCGCCGTCCACCTGCAGAAACGGCGGATGGACCCGCGCATGTTCGATCTGAAAAAAATCGCCGCCGCGAGCGAAGGTTTCTCCGGCGCCGAGCTCGAGCAGGCCTTGGTGTCGGCATGCTACACGGCGCTTGCCAATGACGAAGGGGTGACCACCGAGCATGTCCTTACCGAGCTGAGCCAGACGCGCCCGCTGTCGGTCGTGATGGGCGAACGCGTGCAGGCGCTGCGGCAATGGGCCCGGGACAGGACTGTGCGGGCTGACTAGACCCGATCTCGAAATCTCCGCCAGCCCCTGGCGCTCTGGAAAAAACGCAGAGGTCGCGGAGGCGCCAAGCACGCGGAGAAAGCCAGATATGCCTTATTTTCAAATACCCTCTGCGTCCTCTGCACCTTAGCGTTGTTGGCGTTGCTTCCAGGGCGTAACGGCTTGCTCAATAATGCTTGATTTTGAAACGGGTTCTAGTGAGTGCCCGACTGCCCGGTCGTCTGCTCGTGACCACCGCTATTCGACGACGCGCCCGAAGCGGACGGCCGACTCGCCTTTGCGCAGGCGCCGCGAGGGCATGATGAGCACGCAGTTGTCGTAGGGCGTGCGTATCGCCTGGTCACCGTCGTAACCAATGACGGTCCCTGCGCGTTCTATCACCTCCATGCCCCGGAACGCTTCGGTGAACTTGAAGCTGTCCGTCTCGATGGTGACAGGGCCGCTCACCTGGATCAGCTGCTGGGAGGCGGGCGCCTCGGCCGGCAGATGGTCGGAAACGAACTGGCGATCGATCACGTCGTAGTGCGCAAGGAAGCGCAATGCCATTTCCTTGGCAACGGCCTCGCTGCTCGGTTCCCAGTGCTGGCCGCATTCGATCAGCAAGGCGTTCTTTGCGCTTGTTTCATCGGCGAATTCTCCATAATCACGCAGCCGCCGGCCGGCGGCGTGGCCGACATCGCTCACGACATGCGGCGGAAAGGAGATCGTGCGCGCCAGCTTTCGCCCCTTCTCGGCCGGGCCACACAGCAACAGCGGCACCGTGGGGTGCTGCATCGAATGAATATCGAGCAGGTAATCGACCTTATCGATGATCGGGCGTACCTGGCGGGCACGCTTGAGTTCGGCGCTTTTTCGATCGCCGTCGAGTACCTGCGGATCCCACACGCGGTTGAAGTCCTCGTCCACATAACGCGAGCTGTCGGGATCGGCCGGATTGAAGTTTTCATAGGCGGCGACATTCATGAAACCCAAGGTCAGCTTGCCGCGGGTAGGGCGCACATCGTTTCGCAGCAGGAAATCCAGAGTAATGGCTCCGCACAGCTCATTGCCGTGGACCAAAGCGGTCAACATGACGTGCGGACCGGTGTTGCCGCTGTCAAAGGTGGTCACGTAGTCGACGCCCGTATTGCCTTCCCGGTAAGGCGTGATGTCGGGTGCTTGAAGATTAACCGGATATGGACTTGCCATCGTCTGCCTCACTAATATTTAAAAACTACCCAACGCCAAGGCGCAAAGACGCAGAGGTAAAGCCTTTTCATCCTTAAAACCATTAAGCTCGAAGATTTCGAAAACGACTGCATTGTTCTTTAATCTTGAGAAGAAAAAACTTTGCGTTCTTTGCGTCTTGGCGTCTCTGCGTTGAGTTGTTAGGTTCTCGACTGTACCCGCGCAAAATCGCATATCGCTCGCACCAGCCCTGTCAGGTTCTCTTGAAGCGTGGCGAAGCCACCGTTGCGCTCCACGCGCTCCTGATCCATGTACAGCGCACGGTTGACCTCGATCTGCAAGCTGTGCCGTTCGCTCGCCGGATCCGAGTAGCGACGGATCAACTCCACGCCTTTGTACGGGTCGTTGACCGTGACGCGATAGCCCATGGCGCGCAGGGTTTCCACTACCAGCTCGGTGAAGGCGCCATCGCAGGTGCTGCCGTCGCGATCGCCGATGCAGAAATCGGGGCGCGCCACGCCCGCTCCCTCAGGGGAGACGTCTGTGCTGACCGCGTACATCGAGTGGCAATTGACGTGCCAGACCGCACCCCATTCGCCACGGCGGGCGTTGAGCTGGTGCTCGAGCTCGCGGTGGTAAGGCCAGTAGTAATTATCCAGGCGATGGCGCACTTCCTGCACCGAAAGCTTGCGGTCGTACATCAAGCCGCCGGGCTCGCGTTTGGCGATGAGGCCGATGCCCAGCGCGACCTTGGGCCCGGGATTGACGCGCTCGGGCCACGGACCCGCGAGCAAGGACTCGTCGATGTCGTCCGGTGCGCGGTTGGGGTCGATATAGGCGCGCGGAAAGAGCGCGTGCACCAAGGTCGCACCCAGCGCCGGCGCCTCGCCGTAGAGCTCGTGCACGAAGGCATCGGCCGTGCGATGGACCCAGGCACGCGGCAGCGCATGGTCGAAGTCTTCGGGATAAAGCGAGCCGCTGTGCGGGGAGTCGAAGACCACCGGCGCCGGATCGCCGAGGGGATCGTGGCGTGCAAGGACATCGGGAAGCGTATGAATCATGGTTCGGCTCAATGGGTATCGTTGAGGTGGCAGGCCGAGATACGGCCGGGGGCGATTTCTTTAAGTACCGGCACCTCGAGTCGACAGCGCTCCATCGCGTGCGGGCAGCGCGGGTGAAAGTGGCAGCCGCTTGGCGGATCGAGCGGGGACGGGATCTCGCCGCTGACGGGGGTGTACGCGCGGCCGCGCTGGTCGAGCCGCGGCACCTCTTTGAGCAACGCCTGGGTGTAGGGGTGGTTGGGCGAGTGAAACAGCGCCGCCGTCGGTGCCACTTCGACAATGCGCCCGAGATACATGATCACCACGCGATCGGAGATATGTTCCACCACGCCGAGGTCGTGACTGATGAAAAGATAGGTGAGATTGAGATCCTTGCGCAGATCCATGAAAAGATTGATCACTTGCGCCTGGATCGATACGTCGAGCGCCGCGATCGCTTCGTCGCATACGAGAAATTCCGGTTTGACCGCGAGCGCGCGCGCGATACCGATGCGCTGGCGCTGGCCACCTGAAAACTGGTGCGGGTAACGGCGGCGAAACTCGGGATCGAGACCGACGCGTAACATCACGTCCTCCACGTAATTGGCCGTCTCTTCGCGTTTGATGATGCCGTGGATCACCGGCGCCTCGCCGACAATGTCCTGCACGCGCATGCGCGGGTTGAGCGAGGCGAACGGATCCTGAAAGATCATCTGAATCTGCAACGCGGCGGTCTTGCCCTCCGCCTTGTCCATTCGCGCCACATCCGTGCCCTTGAAGTAGATGCTGCCGGCGGTGGGCGGCAGGATGCCGGCGATCATACGCCCGACGGTGGACTTGCCGCAGCCCGACTCACCGACCAACCCCACGACTTCGTTGCGCTCCACCGAAAAATTAATACGGTCGACCGCATGCACCACTTCCTCGCGCACCTTGGCGCCAAGCTTTTGCGCAAGTTTGGCCGCCAAGTCCAGCGTCTTGACAAATTTCTTCGACAGATCGCGCACCTCGACCATGGCGCTCATGGGTACGCCTCCAGGTGCGGGTGGAAGCAGCGCACCTTGTGGCCGACCGTGGGCTCGTCCCAGCGCGGCTCTTGCTCGCAGATGCCGCTCGCCCGCGCGCAGCGCGTGCGAAACGCGCACCCCGGCGGCAGATTCAGCAACGAGGGGGTCATGCCCGGAATCTGCGCCAGGCGCTGGCCGCGCCGATTGTGGCTCGGTACCGAGCCGATCAAGCCGACCGTGTAAGGGTGTACCGGCCGGTCCAGCACATCGTCGACGCTGCCCTGCTCGACGATTTTGCCGGCGTACATCACGCAGATCTTGTCGGCCAATCCGGCCACCACGGCGAGGTCGTGCGTGATCCAGATCAGGGCGGTGCCGGTTTCGCGGCACAACTTTTGCGCCTCGTACAGGATCTGTCCCTGGATGGTCACATCGAGGGCGGTGGTCGGTTCGTCGGCAATAATCAAATCCGGCTTGTTCAACAAGGCAATGGCAATGGCGACGCGCTGACGCATGCCGCCGGAGAATTGATGTGGGTAGGCGTGCAGCCGTTCGTCGGGCGAGGGAATACCGACCTGGCCTAATGCATCGCGGGCGCGCTGGCGCGCGGTGTCGCGATTCACACGCTCGTGAGCGAGGATGGTCTCGATCATTTGCGTGTCGATGCGCAGCACCGGATTCAGCGTCATCATCGGATCCTGGAAGATCATGGCGATGCGGTCACCCCGCAGCTGGCGCATGCGTTCCTCGCTCGCCGCCGTCAAGTCTTCGCCGTTAAAGCGTATGCGGCCACCGACGATGCGCCCGGGGAGATCCACCAGGCCGAGAATGGAAAAGCCGGTAACCGACTTGCCGCAACCGGACTCGCCGACGAGTCCCATGACCTCACCGCGATCGGCGCTGAAGCTCACGCCGTCCACGGCCTTGACCACGCCGACCTTGGTGTAAAAGTAGGTCTGCAGGTGGTCGACCTCGAGGGTCGGTTGTCGACGGCTCATGGGTGCGCCTCTGTCTATCTCTGCAGTCGCGGATTGAGTACGTCGCGCAACTGGTCGCCGACCAGATTGATGCTGACGATCGTGACGAGCAGCGCGACACCCGGGAAGAAACTGATCCAATATTTACCGCTCAGCATGTATTCGAAGCCGTTGGCGATCAGCAGGCCGAGCGAGGGTTCGGTGATGGGCAGGCCGACGCCGAGGAAGCTCAAAGTGGCCTCAAGCGAGATGGCGTGCGCGGTCTGCAGCGTGCCGACGACGATCAGCGGTGGCATGCAGTTGGGCAACAGATGGCGAAAGACGATGCGTCGGTGGCTGAGCGCCAAACACATGGCCGCCTCGACGTACTCCTTGTTGCGCTCGACCAGCGCGCTAGCACGCACGGTCCTGGCGTAGTAAGCCCACTGCACGGCCACCAGCGCGATCACGATCTTGTCCACGCCCTTGCCCATCACCGCAAGCAGGATCAGGGCCACGAGTATCGCCGGAAAGCTGAGCTGCAAGTCGACGACGCGCATGATGAGCGTATCGGTGCGGCCCCCGAAGTAGGCGGCCGTAAGGCCGATGGCGCAGCCGATCGCGAGCGCGATCAGACCGCTCATCACGCCCACGCCCAGGCTGATGCGCAAGCCGTAGAAGATGGCGCTCAGCAGATCGCGCCCGGCGCCGTCGGTGCCGAGCCAGAAGCTAAGCCCGTCCATGCTTTGCGAGCCAGGCGGCAGGCGTGCATCGAACACGGACACGGTGGCCAGGTCGTAAGGGTTGGTCGGCGAGATCACCCCGGCAAAAAGCGCAATGAATATGATCACGAGCAGCATCAGCGAGGCCGCGATGGCCACACCGCTTTCGAAGAAGTCCGCGACAAAGCGCTGAAACGGCGTCTGCAGCTTGGCCGCGGTTGCGAGCGGCGCTGGCGTGGCGCCGGCCGTGCCGCGGCTGGGTTGCATCGTGGTACTCATGCCTTCACGTCCTGCAATCGCACCCTGGGATCGAGCACGGAGTAGAGCACGTCGACGATCAGGTTGATGATGACGAACATGAGCACGGTAATCATCAGGTAGGCGACGATGATCGGCCGGTCGAGGTTCTGAATCGCCTCGATCACGAGCTTGCCCATGCCGGGCCAGGCAAAGACGGTTTCCGTGACGACCGAAAAGGCGATCAGTCCACCAAGCTCGAGTCCGAGCACGGTGATCACGGGTATCAGTATGTTCTTAAGCAGATGTACCAATACGACGCGTCTTGAGCTCAACCCCTTGGCGCGGGCGAACTTGATGTAGTCCTGATGGATGACTTCGCGTGTTCCCGCGCGCGCCAGACGGATCGTCAACGACATCTTGAACAAAGACAGGTTGAGGGCGGGCAAGAACAGATGTTTTAGGCCATCCCAGCTGAGGAAGCTCACCTGTACACCGAGCAGCGACGTCGTCTCTGCACGACCCCCGGAAGGCAACCAACCGAGCATCACCGCGAACAGCATAATAAACATGAGGCCGACCCAGAACGTCGGCAGGCTGAAGCCGAGGATCGAACCCGCCATGATGGTCTTGCTGAACGTTGAGTCGGGCCTGAGGCCCGCGTAGATGCCCAGCGGAATGCCGAACAGCACTGCCAGAAACAGCGCCGCAAAGGCGAGCTCCAGGGTCGCCGGCATACGTTGGATGATGAGCTTCAACGCCGGCTCGCCGAAGATGAACGATTTACCCAGGTCGCCCTGGGCGGCATTGCTGATAAAGTACCAGTATTGCTCGTACCACGGTCGATCGAGGCCGAGGGCGCGGATCACGCGTTCGATTTCGGCCTGGTCGGACTCCGGATTGATCAGCATGTCGACCGGATCGCCGATGATGTGTACGCCGATGAATACCAACAGCGACATCACCGCGACGACGACCATGCTTTGCAACAATCGTCGTATTACGAAGACCGACACTTAGCAGTGCTCTCCTTGCGAGCGAGGACGTCGGGAAAAACGACAGGTGACGCACAGGCGCCACCCGTCGTCCGGGCCCGCTTACTTCGAGAAGACGAAGGCGTAGTCGGTGTGCTCGTCCGTACGCGCCGTATACTTGAGGCCCTTGCGTGCCGCCCAGGTGTTGACTTGGTAGTGCAGCGGAATAATGCCGTAATCAGTCATCGCCAGCTCGGTGGCCTGCTGTAGCAGCTTCTCGCGCTTGCCGTCATCGACGGTGGCCAAGGCCGTCTCGATGAGCTCGTCGAGCTTTGGATTGGAATAACGGCCGCGGTTTGTCGCGCCCATCCCCTTGGACTTGTCATAGGTGTGCAGCAAGGCCTTTAGCGGTGACGAGGCCTCACCGGTCCCTGCGCCCCAACCGACCAGGATGAAGCTGAACTCCGGCGTGCCGTCGGGCCCACCACGGGAAGCGCGCTTGAAGTAGACACTCTTCGGCATGGTCTCGACCGCTGTCTTGATCCCGACCTTGGTCAGCATCTGCGCAATCGCCTCGGCGATCTTGGCATCATTAATATAGCGATCGTTCGGACCGTGAATGGTCAGCTGAAAGCCATTAGGCAGGCCCGCGTCGGCGAGAAGTTTCTTCGCGCCCTCGGGGTCGTGCTTCTCGGGCTTGAGCTTGGGGCTCACGCCGAAGAAACCCTCAGGCAAGAGTTGCCCCGCCGGAATGGCCACGCCTTCCATCACGCGCTCGACGATGAGATCGCGGTTGATCGCCTTGGAGATTGCCTTGCGTACGCGCACGTCTTTGAGCGGGTTCTTGATCGGACCGCCGTCCTGCGATTTGACGAACGGTGAATCGTCACGGTTGTGGTCGAGGTGCAGGTAGATGACGCGGTTCGACACGCCTTGACTCAAGGTCAGGTTCTTGTCGTTCTTGAGGCGTGCGATATCCGTCGTCGGCACGTTGTCGATGAAGTCGACGTCGCCAGCGAGCAGCGCGGCCACGCGCGACGGCGCGGACTTGATGACACGGATGTTAACCACCGCCCACTCGGCTTTCGGGCCCCAGTAGTTGTCGTTGCGCTGCATGATCAGGCGGTCGCCCGGTACCCATTTGATGAATCGGAAGGGTCCGGTGCCGATGGCGGCCTTGCCTGAGTTGAAGTCCTCCGTGCTCGCCCCTTGGGCCGCCTTCTTTGAGATGATGTTGACCTGTGAGATGTCATTCGGGGTCAAGGGGTGCGGTTTTGCCGTCTTCACCTCAATGGTGTAGTCATCGATCTTGCTCAGTGTCTTGCCTTTAGTGAAGATGGCGAAACTCGATGGGCTCTTGGGGACATTGGGCGCCCGTTCGAAGGTAAAGAGCACATCATCGGCCGTAAAGTCACTGCCGTCATGGAACTTCACGCCTTTGCGCAGATTAAAAACCCAAGTGGTGTCGTCAACCGCTTTCCATGACACCGCCAGCCCGGGTTTGAGTTGCTGTTTTTCATTCTGGTTGATTAGGCGATCGTAAATACTCTCGGCAATCGCGTTGTTCGGGCCGAGGTTGTGGTAATGGGGGTCGATAGACGTCGGCTCGGCCCCTAACCCCACGTTGAGCTCCTTCGCCACCGCCGTCAGGGGCAATCCCACGGCTGCGGCAGCGATGGCGCCGATGAACAGTCTGAGAATTCGCATCTCTAAGCCTCCTAGGGTCTTGTTTATCAAGAGCTTCCACCCGGCATTTATCTGGTGTTGCGGGTTCAACCAAGCAGTTTGCCCCCTAACGCAGGGCGCGACAAGCCTTATCCGCTGGGCGGCCTGGCCTCAGGCCGGCCAAGCGGGGGCGACCCAGGTGGCATGCGCATCGAGCGGGTACACCGGGCGCGGCAGCCCCTTCCACGGGAAGCGGCTCAGCACGGGTGCGGTCACGCCCGGGGTGTCGACCTCGTAGACATGTTCCGGCGCAAACCAGGGGGTAAAGCCGGCGCGGAAATGGCCGCGGGACTTCACCGCCACCACCCGCGCCTGGGCGATGTCGAGCCCGAACATCTCGAAGAACATCGGATCGGCGGTCTGCTGGCGGTTGCTGATGACAACCGCGGTAATGCCCTCGGCGCCGCCGATCTGCAACGCCGCTGAGCGGCCGAGCGCGAGTGCGCGCCCGGCGAAGATGCCCAGCCGTCCGACGACATTCCCGTCGCTCAGCTTGAGCACGCGCGCGGGAGCGGTGAAACGCCTGGCGAATTCACTCTCGCCGTGGCGGTTGAAAACGGCCTCGAATTCGGCACCCTCTCCCAAGGCGTGCGCTTGCGCGGCCAGCGCCGGGTCCATGTACGAGCCGATGTAGACCCGGCGCGCGCCGGCCTTGACCAGCGCCTCGAGCAACCACATCGTGTTGCCGCCACCCCCGCCACCGGGGTTATCGCCGGCGTCGGAGTAGATGACGGCCGGCAGGCTGTCGTCGTGGGCCGTCTTGAGCGCAAGCGCGACGGCATCTTCCAGTCTCGTCAGCTCGCGGCGAAAGCGTGTGCGGTCCGCCCAGCCCCGCTCGGCGATTTCCACAGCCAGGCGTCGGGCGGGCTCGAGATCGCTGCGCGCCGTCACCACGATCGCCACGCCGTTATAAGGCGTGTCGCCGAACACGAAGCCGCCGAATACCGACACATTAAGAATGGCCCCGCCGAGCTCCTGCTGGCGGCGTTGGCCGTAGCTGATCATGTCGGCATAAGGGCCCTCGCGTGTCAGCAGTGTCACGCTGGGCGGCGTGAGCGGCAGACGGATGAACGCCGTCTTTGGTTTTTCACTCGCCAGTATCGTGCGCAGGCTGAACGCCGCCTCTTCGCCGCGCTGCCACATGTCCACGTGGGGATTCGTGAGGTAAGCGATAAGCAGATTCGTTTGCTCCACCATGCGCTCGGAGATATTCGCGTGCAGATCGAGGGTGGAGACGATCAGCGTGTCTTGACCGACCACCTCGCGCACACGCGCATAAAGCGCGCCGTCAGGATCGGGGTCGTGCGTCGCCGTCATGGCCCCGTGATTGGCGAGATAGACCGCATCGAGCGGCAGCGCCCGCTCGAGCGCGGCGGCGATGGTCTCAACGCACGAATGAAAAAAGCGCTCGTCGACCGGACCCCACGGCTGACAACCGGTGAGCAGTGTGGGCACCGCCTGCCACGGGCCTGTCGCGTGCATGGCGCGCACGAAGGCGGTCATTTCCAGCGGCATTACCGAGTGCTTCTTGGATGCCTCGTCAAGGATGGCATCGCCCTCGAAGTAGTAGCGCGAGCGAAAATCGTCCTCGGTGGCGATCGGTGCGAAGGCATTGCTCTCGAGGATGATGCCGCCGAGAGCGACGCGCGGTGCGCGGTTATTCAATGCGTGTCTCCGCGATGGGGTCGGACTGGGCCTGAGCCGGATTCGGCGCTAGATTATACGGTGTTACGAACCCACTGCCATGCGTGTTGTCGTTGCCGGTTTTGCCCTCGAGTCGGTCTCGTTCTTGCCGAACGAGACCACGCGCCAAGACTTCGAGCGCGAAGCACGACGCGGTTCCGATCTGATCGAATCCTTGCGCGACACGGCCTGCGTTGCCGGGGGCTTCATTCGGGTTCTCGAGCGGGCCGGTGCGGACATCGTGCCGATCGTCTATACCGATTGCAGCGCCGCCGGTCATGCCGCCGACGAGGCCTTCGAGGCCTATGCCAATGAAATCTGTGACGGAATCGCGGCTGCGCTTCCAGCGCTCGACGGCGTGCTCCTCTATCTGCACGGCGCGATGACGACGCCGACGCGCACCGATTGCGACCTTGAGCTCGCGCGGCGGGTACGACGGCTCATCGGGGCGCGTATCCCCCTGATGGTAGCGCTTGACTTGCATGCGAACGTGCCGACGGACATGGCCCGTTATTGCAACGCCGTATTCGGGTTTCATTATTCGCCACACATCGACATGGCTGAGACCGGGGCGCGCGCCGCGAAAGCGCTCATCGCTACCTTGCGCGGCGAGCTGGCGCCGGCGTTAACCTTAATAAAGGTGCCGGTGGTGCTGCCCAGCATCTTCACCGCGACCGGCCTGTCACCGCTGAAGGAGATCGTGGCCATGGGCTTCGCGGCCGAGCGCGAGGATGCGAGTGTCGTCGATGTATCGATCTTTTGTGGCTTTGCTTATGCGGACGTGCCGCACATCGGTTTTACCGTCGCCGTGCTTACCCACCAGGATGCGGTGCGCGGCGAGCGCGTGGCCAAGACGATCGCGGCACGCATCTGGCAGGAGCGCCAGGCGCTGTTGCACGCGCAGCCGGTGCTGCCGTTGACAGCCGGTGTGCGCCAGGGCTTGGCGCGCGCCGCCGCGGCGAAGCGGCCGGTCGTGTTGCTCGAGCATGCCGATCGTCTGAACGACTCCACGTGGGTGTTGGGCGAGCTGCTGCGCCAGCGGGCACGCCGGGTCGCCGTCCCTTACCTGTGGGATCCCGTGGCGGCGCAGGCCTGCATCGCCGCCGGCGAGGGGACCGAGGTCAGCATCGACGCGGGCGGGCGCTCCAGCGAGCGCGCCGGGACGCCGGTGCGCCTCGAAGGCAGGGTGCTCTATGCCGGTGTGAAGGTCTTTAGCGGCACCGGCCCCATGCGCCGCGGAAGGCGCATCGATCTCGGCCCCTCGGCGCTGGTCGATGCCGGCGGCATCGTGGTCTCGATCGTCAGCCACCCGACGACCGCCATCGACCTCGACCCGTTCACCCAGTTCGGGCTCACGGTGGACGACTTTCGCCTGATCGTGCTGCGTTCCAAGACCCACTTTCGGGCGGTCTACGAGCCGATTGCGAGCGCGATCCTGATTGTCGACACCCCGGATTGGGGGACCGCGGCGCTCTCGACCCTGCCGTATCGGCACGTACCCGCCGGGGTCTTCCCGATCACGCTCGCGGGCACCGGCGCATAGAGCTGCTAGGCTTAGCGGAAGCGCGTACTGAGCTGTTGCGCGCCCCATGCCGGGCGCGTTCGAAAGGGGGCCTCATGGTGGCTACGGTGCAGACAGGGCCCGCGGCGTCGGCGACCGGCACCGGGGCGCAGGCGTTCACCCGCGTGCCGTTCGAGTTCACCGGCGAGGCCGGCGAATATTTCAAGATCTGGATCGTCAACATCCTCTTGACCATTCTCACGTTGGGGATCTACTCGGCGTGGGCCAAGGTGCGGCGCAAGCGCTACTTCTACGGCAACACGTCGTTGCAGGGCGTAGCCTTCGAGTACCTGGCCGAGCCGTTGCAGATCCTCAAAGGACGCCTGCTCGCATTCGGCCTGTTCGTGGTCTACATCGTCGCCAGCAATTTCCTGCCACCGGTGGCGGGCGTATTGGCGATCGCCTTTGTGGTGCTCTTTCCGTGGCTGGTCATTCGCGCCCTGAGCTTCAATGCGCGCTACTCCGCCTACCGTAACATCCGCTTCGATTTCAAGTCGGGTTATGGCAAGGGGCTTGCGGTGCATATCGGTTTGCCCATTCTCGCTGTATTGACGCTCGGCATCGCCTATCCTGCCTACGTCTACCATCGCAGCAAGTTCGTGGTCGCGCAAAGCGGCTATGGCACCACGCCGTTCGGCTTCAACGCACCCCTGGGCAACTTTTACGTGATCTATCTGTTGGCGATCTTGATCCTGCTCGGTGGCATCGTCGGGCTGGCGGTGATCAGCGCCGCCTTGAGCTTTTTGCCGGAGCTGATGGGCCAGGCCGCTGCCGCACCGAACCCGGCTTTCACCGTGTTGTCCGCCTTTGCGATCATGCTGGTGATGGCATTTATACTGCTGACGGCGCGCGCCTACATCGAGACGGCGACCGCCAATCTCGTTTGGAGCAACGTCGCTTCCGGTGGCAACCGCTTTGCAAGCACGTTGGACACTAGAGCGATGCTCTGGCTTTACCTGTCGAACGCCGCTGCCATCCTGTTCTCGCTGGGATTGCTGATTCCCTGGGCGCAGATTCGCATGACCCGCTACCGCTTGAGCCAGCTCACGCTTCTGGCGACAAGTGATCTCGACCGCTTTGTCGCCAAGGAGCAGGAGGCGGTGACCGCCGCCGGCGAAGAGATCGCCGACTTTTTCGACTTTGACGTCGGGCTGTGACCACGCTCAGCGCCTCTTTTTACGACGGTCAGACGTCGGAGAAAAAAG
>CAYGAS010000030.1:0-2465 GCA_964347935.1 uncultured Nitrospiraceae bacterium
GCGGGCGCCGCGCGTGGCGGCGGCGAGCTCGACATCGGTGCGGTGACCATCATCGCCGATGACACCAGCAACGCCCTGCTCATCAAGGCGACGCCGGGCGACTACGCCAAGATCGAACAATTGCTTCGCCGTCTCGACGTGCTGCCGCTGCAAGTGCTGGTGGAGACGAGCATCGTCGACGTCGGCCTGACCGGTGACTTCAGCTTCGGCGTCGAGTGGTTCTTCAAGAACAATCTCGACAGCAAGCGCGGCATCGGCCGCCTCGACACCGGCGGCGGCGGCATCGGCGCCATCGTCCCGGGCTTCTCCTATAGCATCGTCGATGCGGCCGACCTCGTGCGCTTCGTGCTCAACACGCTCGCGAGCGAGGGCAAGGCGAACATCTTGTCCTCGCCCTCGTTGATGGTGCTGGACAACCGCACCGCGTCGATCCGCATCGGCGACCAGGTGCCGATCCGGACGTCCACCGGCTCGAGCATCTCCAGCTCCGGCGTGGAGACCATCATCGCCAGCTCGATCTCCATGGTCGACACCGGCGTGCTGCTGCAAGTCACGCCGCGGGTCAACAAGAGCGGGGTCGTGATGATGGAGATCACGCAGGAGGTCAACACCGTCGAGCCGACGACGTCCTCGGGCATCGATTCGCCGACCATCAATCAGCGCAGCATCACCACGACCGTGTCCGTTCGCAGCGGCGAGACCATCGTGCTCGGCGGCTTGATCATCGACCGGCGCACGCGCTCGGAAACGGGCGTGCCGGGACTGCGCAATATCCCCGGCCTCGGCTGGCTGTTCGGCTCGCGCCAGCAGCAGGCCGAACGCTCGGAGCTGCTGGTGATGATCACGCCGACGGCGGTGCGCGACGAGAGCGAGGCCAAGGCCGTGACCGAGGAGTTCCGCGACAAGATGAAGGCCATTTTCGAGTACAAGGACGCGGTCGACAGCGGCCAAGTGCCGGCGTTGCTCGAGCGGCGCAAGGGTAAGATCCGGCCTTGAACGATGCGTGCCGGAACAGGGGCCTGACGGGTGACCGCGTCCCGCTGGCGCCCATGCACGCGTGTGCCGCGTCTGCAGGTGCGGCGCTGCCGGCACGATTGACACTTTTTGCACAGTGACCGAGGCAGCGCCGGTGTCGGGAGAATTTACAATTTCCACGACGGCCACCTGGATTCGGGCGCTTGATTGAGATCTGAGATGCCGCTACCTTCACTGCAAATAATCAGGGGTTTTGACCGCAGCAGGAACGCTTGCCGCCCGGCAGCGGCAGCGCAGACGGCGGGGGGGTATGAGCACCTTAGAACGACTCGGCCACGCCCTTCTCGGCAAGGCGAGGGGCCGCGGACCGGCGCTGGCGGGCAACAGCGACGAAGGCGTCCTGATCGGCAGGCCGTTCAGCCTGTCGCGCTCATTCGCGCTGCTGAGCTTTGCGTGCATCGCTGTCATCGGCATCGTCTCCGGCATCGTCGTGTTGCGTTACGTCACGACGCAAATGTTGCAGCGAGAGGCGGCGATGACCGGGCAGTTCATCCAGAGCGTGGTCGATGCCGCGCACGGTGGCCCGATCGCCGCGGACACCGACCTCGCTCAGCTGGCCGGCGAGGGTGGGCGCGTCACGGCCCTGCTCGCAGACATCGTGCACATACCGGACGTGGTGCGGGCGAACGTGTACGCCCCCAACGCCGACCTCGTCTGGTCCACCGAGAAGAAACTGATCGGCAAGCATTTCGAGTTCAACGATGAGCTGGAACGCGCGCTCAAGGGCGAATCGGCGATTCACATGTGGCATGTGGACACAACGCAGAAGGCCGAGCATGCGTTCTTCGGCGACGACGTCAGCGATTTCGTCGAGATCTACGTGCCGATCCGCAACCCGGACCGCAGCCGCATCATCGCCGTCGCCGAGATCTATCGGGTTCCCGAGGCGCTATTCGCCGCGCTCGCGCGCGGCCGGCTGATCGTCATCGGCGGCGGCATCGCCGGCGGGCTGTTCCTTTACGTGGTGCTGTTCTGGGTCGTGCGCCATGCCGACAAGGTGATTCGCGATCAACAGCAATGGCTCGAAAACGAAATCGGCGAGCACAAGCGTGACAAGCAAACGCTCAGGCGTTCCGAGCGCAACTTGCGCATGCTCTCGGGCAGGCTGCTGGGGGCACAGGAGCAGGAACGCAAGCGCATCGCCGCCGAGCTGCACGACGGCCTCGGCCAGAGCCTGAGCGCGGTCAAGTTCAATCTCGAGAGCGGCCTGAAGATGCTCGAGCCCGGGGCCAACGAAGGCAGCATAAAAGCCATGCGAGGGGCGATTCGCAAGGTGCGCGAGGCCGTCGAGGAAGTGCGCCGCATCAGCATGGACCTGCGGCCTTCCATTCTGGATGACCTCGGTCTGCTGGCGACGCTCGACTGGTTCTGCCGCGAGTTCCAGAAAGTGTATCCGCACATCGAGATCGACAAGCGCGTGACGATCGCCG
>CAYGAS010000031.1:0-15279 GCA_964347935.1 uncultured Nitrospiraceae bacterium
TACCCTCCTCGGGGCCAACGGCGCCGGCAAGACCACGACGCTGAAAGCCATCTCCAATCTGCTCAAGGCGGAGCGCGGCGAAGTTACCAAGGGTTCTATCGAGCTGCGCGGCGAACGCATCGATAGACTGACGCCGGCTGATCTCGTGAAACGTGGCGTCATCCAGGTGATGGAAGGGCGTCACTGTTTCGAGCACCTGACGGTCGAAGAGAACCTGTTGACGGGTGCGTATGCCCGTACCGACGGGCGCACCGCCATCGAACGCGACTTGGAGATGGTGTACAGCTATTTTCCGCGCATCAAGGAACGGCGCACCGGCCTGGCGGGGTATATCTCCGGTGGCGAGCAGCAGATGACGGCGCTCGGGCGTGCGCTGATGTCGCGACCCAAGATGATCCTGCTTGATGAGCCTTCCATGGGCCTGGCGCCGCAGTTGGTGGAGGAGATCTTCGAGATCGTGAAGCGGCTCAACGAAAACGAGGGGGTAAGCTTTCTGCTGGCCGAGCAAAATACGAATATGGCCTTGCGCTATGCGCAATACGGTTACATCCTTGAGAACGGCCGCGTGGTCATGGACGGAGACGCCAAGACACTGTCCGAAAACGAGGATGTCAAGGAGTTCTATCTTGGCATGAGCGGCGGCGACCGCCGGAGTTTCCGCGACTTCAAGCACTACCGGCGGCGCAAGCGCTGGCTGGCTTGATGCCGTGGCGAGTAGCGGGTAACGGGCCAAAACAAGCCAGTAAACACCCAACGCAGAGGCGCAAAGACGCAGAGTTTATTTCTTGGCTAAAAACTCTTTGCGTGTTGGCGTCTTCGCGTGGAGTCGTTACGAGGGTCAGTATGGGCACGCATCACGAGTACTTCGACGAGCTCGAGACCCGAGCTGCCGACGAGCGCCGTCGAGCCCAGCTCGCCGAGCTGCCGGCGCGGATTGCGCATGCGCAGCAGAACTCACCCGCGTTTGCCAGGATCCTCAAGGGAATAGACAGCGCTCAAATCAGCACGCCGACAGCGCTGGCACAGCTGCCGGTGACGCGCAAGTCCGAGCTCGCCGAGCTGCAGCGCCGGTACCCGCCTTTTGGCGGACTCGCCACGGTCCAGCCGGGTGAAGCCGCAAAGATTTTCTCCTCCCCAGGCCCGATCTACGAGCCGGAAACTCACCGGCGGGATTACTGGCGGTTGGGGCGCGCGCTGTTTGCCGCCGGCTTTCGCAGAGGCGAGCTCCTGCACAACACCTTCGCCTACCACCTAACGCCGGCCGGATCGATGGTCGAAACGGCGGCGCATGCCATCGGTTGCGCCGTCTTCCCCGGCGGTGTGGGACAGACTGAGCTGCAGGTGCAGGCCATCGCCGATTTGCGCCCCGATGGCTATGTCGGGACGCCGTCGTTCCTGCGAATCCTTCTGCAGAAGGCCGACGAGATGAAGGCCGACACCTCGAGCCTGCGTAAGGCAGCGGTATCCGGTGAGGCGTTCCCGCCCAGCATGCGAGAGGAGTTCCAGCGCCACGGGATCGAAGCGCTGCAATGCTATGTGACGGCCGACCTAGGCTTGATCGCCTACGAGTCAGCGGCGAAACAAGGGATGATCATTGACGAGGGCGTGATCGTCGAGATCGTGCGGCCGGGGACGGGCGATCCGGTGCCCGAAGGCGAGGTAGGCGAAGTCGTCGTCACCACCTTTAACCCTGACTACCCTTTGATCCGCTTTGCCACCGGCGATCTGTCGGCGGTGCTGCCCGGGCCAAGCCCCTGCGGGCGCACCAACATGCGCATCAAGGGCTGGCTTGGTCGTGCCGACCAGACAACCAAGGTGCGCGGCATGTTCGTGACGCCCTCGCAGATTGCCGAGGTGGCCAAACGCCACCCGCAGATCCAGCGGCTACGGCTTGTCGTCGATCGGGATGCCACGAATGATACGATGGTCTTGCATTGCGAGGTGGAAGGCCGCGGCGAGGGACTTGCCGAAGCCATTGCAAACAGTATTCGTGAAATCTGCAAATTACGCGGCGAGGTTGTCCTGGAGAAACCGGGCATGCTTGCCAACGACGGCAAGGTGATTGACGATGTGCGCAAGTACGATTAGTGCCGAATGAGCGGCCTTATGCGTCGCCGTGCGCACGGCGCGTCAAAGCCGCTCGGAGCGAATCATGACCGATATTCCGACCCTGCGCCGCATCCTGCATGAGAACCGGGTGGTCGCCTCCGTCGGGCTCTCGGCAAACTGGTATCGCCCGAGCTACTTTGCCGCCAAGTACCTGCAGGAGCACGGCTATAGAGTGATCCCAGTGAACCCCAGCTACGAAGAGATCCTGGGCGAGAAATGCTACCCGAGCCTGCTTGAGATTCCCGAGCCCGTAGACGTCGTGCAGATTTTCCAGCGGCCCGACCGCATCCCGCCTTTCGTCGAGCAGGCGATCAAGATCGGTGCCAAGGTGGTGTGGATGCAGCTCGGTATCGTCAACGAGGCGGCGGCGAAGCGCGCGCGCGAGGCCGGTCTTGAAGTCGTGATGGACCGTTGCATGAAGATCGAGCACGCACGACTCTTCGGAGGATTGAATTTCGTCGGCGTCAATACGCGCGTCGTCTCTTCCAAGCGAACCAAGATCATTGCTAATTGATCAGTGCCAACACGGACGGTTTTGAACGAATAGTAATCGCTGGTGGCGGCACGCGGCTCCAGCTTCGCCCTGTTTCGCCTGCACCCCGGCGCCTGCCGCCGAGGCATTCCTGCCTCGGCGCTCGGGCGCAACATCCTGTCCGCGCCCTCTTGCGGGGCGTGACCTGGAACGCAGGCGGGGCTCGCCAGTCGCCTTTGCATTACCACCAGCGATTGTTGACATTGGTGTGCGCCCTCAGAAAGGTCTCTAGAGAGAGGTAAAGCAAGATGGCCGATCGACAGTACGGTATTGAAACCTTATGCCTGCACGCCGGGCAGCTGCCGGACCCGACGACCGCGGCCCGCGCCGTGCCGATTTATCAGACCGCAGCGTACGTATTCGACGATACGAACCACGCTGCCAGTCTTTTTAATCTGCAGACCTTCGGCAATATCTACAGCCGTTTGATGAATCCGACCAACGCGGTATTCGAGGAACGCATGGCGGCACTCGAGGGCGGGCGCGCGGCGGTCGCCACCGCCTCGGGTATGGCGGCGCAGATGGCGGCCCTGCTGACGCTGCTTGAGCAGGGCGATCATCTGGTATCGGCGAGCACGCTTTACGGTGGCACCGTAACGCAGTTTGATGTGACATTTCATAAGTTCGGTATTCGTACGACCTTCGTCAATCCCGATGACCCGGAAAACTTCCGTCGCGCCATCACCCCGCGGACCAAGCTGCTCTACGGCGAAACCATCGGCAATCCGCTCAACAACATCTTCGATATCGAGGCCGTCGCCGCTATTGCGCACGAGCACGGCATTCCGCTAGTCGTGGACAATACGCTCGCCTCCCCGTACCTGTGCCGGCCGATCGAGCACGGCGCCGACATCATCGTGCACTCTGCGACCAAGTTCATCGGCGGCCACGGGACTTCGATAGGCGGGGTACTGGTCGAATCCGGGAAGTTCCCGTGGGATAACGGAAAATTCCCCGCGATGATGGAGCCGTCCCGCGGCTACCATGGAATCCGCTTTTACGAAACCTTCGGCGACTTCGGTTACACCATGAAGGTGCGTTGCGAGACGCTGCGCACCTTGGGCCCCACGATGAGTCCGTTTAACGCCTTTCTGTTCCTGCAGGGCCTGGAAACCTTGCATGTACGCATGGACCGGCACTGCGAAAACGCCATCGGTGTGGCGCGCTTTCTCCAAGACCATGAGGCTGTGAGCTGGGTCAAGTTTGCCGGGTTGCCCGATCACCCGCAGCACGATTTGGCGCAGAAATACTTGCCTAAAGGCGCGGGCTCGGTGTTGACCTTCGGCATCAAGGGAGGCGCCGAAGCCGGCGCGAAATTTATCGAGGGCGTGCAGTTCTTGAGCCATCTGGCCAACGTCGGCGATGCGAAGACACTGGTAGTGCATCCCGCCTCGACGACGCATCGCCAACTCTCCGACGAAGAACAGCTCGCCGCTGGCGTGACGCCCGACATGGTTCGCATCTCGGTCGGCCTCGAGACCCTCGATGACATCCTGTGGGACATCGATCAGGCATTGGCGAAATCGCAAACCAAACTGCGAGTGGCGAGGTAACCCACGGGGGCAGGCAACGAGCAGCTCATGGCCAACGCGGCGATCTTTTTTTGATACGTGCCACGTCGCACTTGCCGCTCGGGTTGTGACAATGAACCTTATCGATCCCAAGCAGCGCGACTTCGATGCCCTCCATGGCGCCTTCGCGTGGGACGTGCCGGAGTATTACAACATCGCTCAACAGGTGTGCGAGCGGCACCACCGCCATTTTGCGGACCCCGCTCTGTACTACGAGAACGCCGCCGGTGCCAGGCAGACCTTCACGTTCGGGCAAATAAAGTCGTTGTCTGACCGTTTCGCCAATGCCTTGCTCGGTCTTGGCGTCGGTCGCGGGGATCGCGTAGCTATTATCCTGCCGCAGCGCGTCGAGACCGCAGTCACCCATCTGGCCGCTTACAAGATCGGTGCCATCGCATTGCCACTGTCGATTCTGTTCGGACCGGAGGCAGTAGAATACCGGCTGCGCGATAGCGCTGCCAAGGCCGTGGTCACCGACGCGGCCCACGTGGCGATGCTGGCGGGCCTCAAGGCAAAGCTTCCCGAGCTGCAAGTGCTGATCAGCACCGATGCAGGTGATGACGCCGCGGTATTTTCCACGCTCGTCGACGAGGCCTCGGAGTCGCTGGAGATCGTGCAGACACGTGCCGATGACCCGGCACTGCTCATTTACACCTCGGGCACCACAGGTCCGCCGAAAGGGGCCCTGATCGCTCACCGTTCGCTGCTCGGCAACCTGAGCGGCTTTGAGCTTTCACAGAACTTCTTTCCGCAAGAAGGCGATTGTTTCTGGACGCCCGCCGATTGGGCCTGGACCGGCGGACTGTTGGACGGGTTGCTGCCAGCGTGGCACTACGCGCGACCGATCGTCGCTTACGAAGGCGGCAAGTTCGATCCGGAAAGGGCCTGTACGCTGTTACAGGACTACCGTGTGACTAATGCGTTCATTCCACCCACGGCGTTGAAAATGCTGCGTCAGGTGTCCAACCTGCGTCAGCGCTTTAAGCTATGCCTGCGCGGCGTGATGTCGGCCGGCGAGGCCGTAGGGGTCGAGCTGTATCATTGGGCGCGCGAAGCGCTGGGCGTCGAGGTCAACGAGATGTGGGGGCAGACCGAGTTCAACTACCTGGTCGGTAACTGCTCCGCGATTATGCCGGTGCGGCCCGGCTCCATGGGCAAGCCTTATCCGGGACATCAGGTCGATGCTATCGACGACCGCGGGAAGCCGATGCCGGCCGGGGAGACCGGTGAGCTCGCCGCTCGGCGCGGCGACCCGGTGATGTTCCTCGGCTACTGGCAGAACGAAGAAGCCACACGTCAGAAATTCATCGGCGAGTGGTTTTGTACCGGTGATATCGGTTACCGTGACGAGGACGGTTATTTGTGGTTTGTCGGGCGCAAGGATGATGTGATCTCGAGCGCCGGTTACCGCATCGGCCCAGGTGAGATCGAAGACTGTCTGCTCAAACACCCCGCGGTGGCACAGGCGGCGGTTATCGGCAGCCCCGATGATTTGCGCGGTAGCATCGTCAAGGCCTTCATCGTGCTGGCAAGTGGTTACACTCCGTCGGACGAGCTCAAGCAGGACATCCAGACCGCGGTGCGCACACGACTGGCTGCCTACGAATATCCGCGTGAGGTCGAGTTCATCGATGAGATGCCGATGACCACGACCGGCAAGGTGCGTCGCGTGGAGCTGCGCCGGCGTGACCTGGAGCGCAAGCGCCCAAGCTGACTATCCGCCTCTGCGCATCAACATCGGCCCCAGGCGCCGGCCTCCGAGCAGATGCATGTGCAGGTGATATACTTCCTGCCCGCCGTGAGGCCCGCAATTAATGATCAGACGGTAACCGTCCTCGGCAATACCGCGCTCTTTGGCCACTCTTGCCGCTACGACGAACATATGCCCGAGGTCGGCCTCGTCGTCGGGGCTGACGTCGTTCACGGTCGCGATGAGCCTATTGGGCACGATAAGGATGTGTGTGGGCGCCTGCGGGCTGATGTCCTCGAACGCAGTCACGCGATCGTCCTGAAACACGATGGCTGCCTGGATCTCGCGCCTGATTATCTTGCTGAAGATCGTTTCTTCCGGCATGGGCAGTCTCCCGAGTCGTGGTCTTGCAGTCCTTCCAGGGTAGAGCTGTCTTTCAGGGAGCAGAGATTATACCGTCTGTATGTCTCCGATCGTACGTGCTACCGATCGCTTTCTTTTGTTATTCTTCACTCTGTTGACTGTCGGATAGAGCGTATGCCCAGCGGTTCGAAGAATCCACCAGCGGCTCGAGACGGTTTTGCCCATTTCCTTTCGATACCAACACGGTGGATGGATAACGATGTGTATGGGCATGTCAACAATGTTGTTTACTATTCGTATTTTGACACGGTGATTTGCCGTTACCTGATCGCCGAAGCGAAACTGGATATTGTTAACGGGTCGATATTGCCGTTCACCGTGGAGAACGGTTGTCGCTACCATCGATCGCTGACATTCCCACAAGTGATCGATGCCGGTTTGCGCGTTACGCGTATCGGTAACTCCAGTGTGCGCTATGAAATCGCCCTGTTTGATGGCAGAGAGCGGCAGTGTGCTGCCGAGGGCTATTTCGTCGATGTTTTTGTCGATCGCGCGACGCACCGTGCCGTGTCTATCCCAAGCGACATTCGCCGGGCGCTGGCGAGGCTGTCGGTGGAATGAGATTATGGGCAGTGCCTGCCTGCAATTAGAAGTCTTGCAAAAATGAGTCGGCTGCGTGTCATTGAGCTGGCCAACGCCCGCATCGGACCATTGAGCATGGACATTCGTGGCGGCGAGTGTGTCTGTCTCTCGGGACCGTCGGGCTCGGGCAAGTCGACATTGCTGCGCGCTATTGCCGATCTCGAGATCCACGACGGCCGGGTGTTGCTTGATAACAAGGAATGTACGAGCTTCAGGGGTTCGGAATGGCGCCGCCGTGTGGGCATGTTGCCCGCGGAAAGCGCTTGGTGGTACGACCGCGTAGGAGAACACTTTGACGTAGTCGATGAGAAAGCGCTGGCCCAGCTTGGTTTTGCTGCCGACATCGTCGACCGCAAGGTAGCACGGTTGTCCACAGGTGAACGCCAGCGGTTGGCCTTGTTGCGCTTGCTGGCGGGTCGACCACGCGTGCTGTTGTTAGATGAACCCACCGCGAGTCTCGATCCGAAAAATACGCGGCGCGCCGAGCAGCTACTGGCGCAATATCGTCAAGTTGAACGCGCACCTGTGCTGTGGGTGAGCCACGACCCACGGCAGATGAAACGCGTGTGCAAGCGTCGCTTGCGTTTACATGCGGGTCAGCTGCTTTCGGAGAAACGCTGATGACCATCATCGCGCTGACACCGTTTGATCTTAGCCTAGCGGCGCTATTGGTGCTGGCGCTTGCCGGGCTGTCGTGGCCGTTAGGGTTGGATATCAGTAAACAGCTTATCGCCGCTGCCGCGCGCACGACGGTGCAGCTGCTGCTCGTCGGGCTCGTGCTTAAAGTATTGTTTGAAAACGCTAATCTAGGATGGGTGAGTCTGGTCGCGCTGGTCATGCTGGTCGTGGCCGGGCGCGAAGTGATGGTCCGTCAGAAGCGGCGCTTGCGCGGGTGGTGGGGTTTCGGGGTCGGCGGCTTGTCCATGTTCGTATCCACCTTCGCCATCACAGTGCTGGCGCTGACCGTAATAATCGGCACGCAGCCGTGGTATAAGCCGCAATACGCGATTCCGCTGCTCGGCATGATGCTGGGTAACACCATGAACGGCGTCGCGCTTGGCCTTGAGCGCCTCACCCACGAGGCATGGCAGCAACGCGCCGTGATCGAGACGCGTTTGACGCTCGGGCACACGTGGCAACAAGCGATCGGTGATATTCGCCGCGACAGTGTGCGCAGCGGGATGATTCCGATTGTCAACGCCATGGCCGTGGCAGGCGTCGTCAGCCTGCCCGGGATGATGACAGGACAGATTCTTGCGGGAAACCCGCCTTTCGAGGCGGTGAAGTATCAGATTCTGGTGATGTTCATGATCGGCAGCGGTACGGGCTTTGGCACGATCGCAGCGGTGTGGGCCACCTCGCGACGGTTGTTCGACCAGCGCGAGCGCCTGCGCCTTGATCGCGTCAGGAGCGCAGACGGTTAGGGTGCGAGGCCGAGCGATGACTCAGCTCAGACAGCGCGCGCAGATGTTGCGAGAGATCGAAGCGGAAGTGCGAAGTACCCGCCGCTGGATTGGCAAGTCGGCGCTGGACAAGCGTGTCATGGATGCCATGAATCACGTCCCGCGCCACGAGTTCGTGCCCGCGGATATGATCCATCTGGCATACCAGAATGAGCCCTTGCCTATCGGCTTCGGCCAGACGATCTCGCAACCGTACATCGTCGCCCTGATGACCGATATGTTGGAGCCACACGAAAGCGACGTCGTCTTGGAGATCGGCACCGGTTGTGGTTATCAGACTGCTGTCGTGAGTGAACTGGTCAAGCAAGTGTACACCGTCGAGGTCATCCGCCAGCTTGGCGAGCAAGCCAAGAAGCGACTGACACAACTGGGGTACCGTAATATCGAGTTTCACGTCGGTGACGGCTACCGTGGGTGGCCCGAGCATGCGCCCTACGATGCCATTATCGTCACGGCTGCCGCGGAAGCGATCCCGGAAAAGCTGATCGAGCAGCTGAAACCTGGCGGACGCATGGCAATACCGGTCGGCACGCTGCATCGTGGGCAGACACTGTTGCGTGTGCACAAGAACGAGAACGGCACCATCGACCGCAAGGAGATTCTGCCAGTCGCGTTCGTGCCTCTGACCGGCGGGTCCTGATCACCAATGACTGACAGGGTTTGGCAATTCTGGATCGATCGTGGCGGCACCTTTACCGACGTCGTCGCCCGTCATGCCGATGGTACGCTGATCACGCACAAGCTACTGTCGGACAACCCGGAGCGCTACCGGGATGCGGCATTGCAGGGCATCCGTGAGGTGTTGGGCTTGCCTGGTAATGCGCACATCCCTTCGCAGAGCATCGAGTCGGTGAAGATGGGCACCACCGTGGCGACCAACGCGCTGCTGGAACGCAAGGGCGAGCGCACATTGTTGGTCATTACGCGCGGCTTTCGCGACGCCCTGCGCATTGCCTACCAGAATAGACCGAAGATATTTGCCCGCCATATAGAGCTGCCAGAGCTGCTGTACGAGCGAGTTGTGGAGATCGACGAACGGATAAATGCGGACGGTGAGGAGCTCGTACCGTTGGATGTCGCTGCTGCGCGCGACGCCCTGCAAGCGGCTTACGATGACGGGATCGCTTCGGCGGCGGTCGTTTTCATGCACAGTTATCGCTACCCCGAGCATGAGCAACGCGTCGCCGCGCTGGCGTGCCAGATCGGTTTCACGCAGGTGTCGACTTCCCACGAAGTCAGTCCCTTGATGAAGCTGGTCGGTCGAGGTGACACCACCGTCGTTGACGCCTATCTGTCTCCGATCTTGCGGCGTTATATCGACCAAGTCAGCGCCGATCTGGGCGACACGCGGTTGCTGTTTATGCAGTCAAACGGCGGTTTGGTAGACAGTCACTTCTTTCAGGGAAAGAACAGCATCCTTTCGGGTCCTGCGGCCGGGGTCGTCGGTGCGGTGCGTACCAGTGACGCTGCTGGATTCGGCAAGATCATCGGTTTCGACATGGGAGGCACCTCTACTGACGTCTCGCACTTCGACGGCGAGTATGAGCGCACATTCGAGAGCGAGGTGGCCGGCGTGCGTATGCGCGCCCCGATGATGTTCATCCACACGGTAGCCGCCGGGGGCGGATCGATCTTGAAGTTTGACGGCAGCCGCTATCGTGTCGGCCCCCAGTCCGCCGGTGCAAACCCGGGTCCTGCCTGTTACCGGCGCGGAGGGCCGCTCACCGTCACCGACTGCAATGTCATGGTCGGCAAGATCGTGTCCGAGCACTTTCCACGGGTCTTCGGTGCTGACGCCGATCTGCCGCTCGATGCCGAGCGGGTGCGGCAGAAGTTCACGGAACTGGCAAACGAGATCTCGCGCGCGACCGGCGACACCCGCACGCCGCAGCAGGTGGCACACGGGTTCCTGCAAATCGCGGTGGACAACATGGCCCACGCGATTCGCAAGATCTCGGTGCAGCGTGGATACGATGTGACCGAGTACACGTTGGCGTGCTTTGGCGGCGCGGGTCCCCAGCATGCTTGTCTGGTGGCAGACGCGCTTGGCATCTCGCGCGTCCTGATCCACCCCTATGCTGGCGTGCTGTCCGCGTACGGCATGGGCCTCGCAGATCAGCGCCTGATACGCGAGCAGGCCGTGGAGGCCCAGCTGGCTGAGGTGCTTGTCCCGGAGCTGGATGAGCTGCTGGAGCGCATGGAAAGCGACGGCTGCGATGAGATGCGCAAGCAAGGCGTGAGTGCTGAGCGGATCTCGAGCGTACGCAAGGTGCACGTGCGCTATGACGGTACTGACACCGCACTGCTGACTGACTACGGAACGCCGGCGGAGATTGCGCAGAACTTCGCCTTCGAGCACCGGCGGCGATTTGGTTTCGTGCAGCCGGAACGGGCGTTGGTAGTAGAGGCCGCGTCGGTCGAGGTCATCGGTGCCGGTGATGTGAGCGACGACCTGATGGCTGCATTGGGCGAACCCAGCGCCGCAGGCGGACATCCCCGCGAGCCGGTGGCCGAGGTCGAGATGTATACCTCCAACGCCGCGCATAACGGCGAACAGGCGTTCAGGACACCGGTCCTCTATCGCGGTCAGCTGACTGCAGGTGCTCCCATCGATGGCCCCGCGATCATTATCGAGCCCAACAGCACGATTGTCGTCGAACCGGGATGGCAGGCCGAGCTCACCTCGCGCAATCACCTGATCTTGCAGCGGTGCGTGCCGCTTGCGCGCAGGGCGGCGGTAGGCACGGAAGTTGACCCGGTCAGGCTCGAGATCTTCAACAATCTCTTTATGTCGATTGCCGAGCAAATGGGGACGACGCTACAGAAAACCAGTCACTCGGTGAACATGAAGGAGCGGCTTGATTTCTCTTGCGCGCTATTCGACACGCAAGGCAGGCTGGTTGCCAATGCGCCGCATATCCCCGTGCATCTCGGTTCAATGGGCGAGAGCGTGCAGACGATCATCCGCCAGCGCGGCAAGACCATGAAGCCCGGCGATGTCTACGTGCTGAATGCACCTTACAACGGCGGCACCCATTTGCCCGATGTGACGGTCATTACACCGGTGTTTGATCAGGGTAGTGAACAGCCCTTGCTCTATGTGGGTTCGCGCGGACACCACGCCGACATCGGCGGCATCACACCCGGTTCGATGCCGCCGGATAGTGTCACCATCGACCAGGAAGGTATCCTGATCGATAACTTTACGCTTGTGGACGGTGGCCGCTTTTGTGAACAGGAGGTGCGCAATTTGTTGAGCTCCGGTCCTCATCCGGTGCGCAACTTGGAGCAAAATATCGCCGACCTCAAGGCGCAGATTGCCGCCAATGAAACCGGCGTACAGAGCGTGCATAAGATGATTGCGCACTTCGGCCTGGCTACGGTGCAAGCGTTTATGAAGCATGTCCAGGACAATGCAGAGGAGTCTGTGCGTCGCGTGCTCGATGTCTTGCGCGACGGCAAGTTTAGCTATGCACTCGACAACGGCGGCGTCGTTGAGGTGAGCATCAGCATCGACAAAGCGGCACGGCGCGCCCGCATCGATTTCAGCGGCACCTCGGCGCAGCAACAGAGCAATTTCAATGCCCCGGCAGCTGTGTGTAAGGCAGCGGTGCTTTACGTGTTTCGCACGCTGGTTGATGACGATATCCCCCTGAATGATGGCTGCCTCAAGCCGATCGAGATAGTCATTCCCCCGGGTAGCCTGCTCAATCCCAAACCGCCCGCGGCGGTCGTGGCCGGTAATGTGGAAACCTCGCAGGTGATCGTCGACACCCTTTACGGAGCCCTCGGCGCGATGGCGGCGTCGCAAGGCACGATGAACAACTTCACATTCGGTAATGAGCGCTGGCAATACTACGAAACGATCTGTGGGGGCGCCGGCGCCGGACCGGACTTCGACGGCACTGATGCCGTGCACACCCATATGACCAACTCGCGTATCACTGATCCGGAAGTGTTGGAATGGCGTTTCCCCGTGTTGCTGGAATCGTTTCGTATTCGCGTCGGCAGCGGCGGTACGGGCGCTAGGCATGGTGGCAACGGCGTCACGCGGCGTATTCGTTTTTTGGCGCCGATGACAGCGGCCATCCTGTCCAATCACCGCAGGGTGGCGCCTTTTGGCCTAAACGGCGGCGAATCCGGGGCAGTCGGTGTCAACCAGGTGGAGCGCCAGGATGGGACAGTATTGCAACTGCGCGGCGCGGATCAGGCGCAAATGGGTGCGGGCGATGTTTTCGTGATAGAAACGCCTGGCGGCGGTGGCTATGGGGCAGCCGACTGATTCGAGATGGTGTAGCAACCGCGCTCAGACGGGCGAGTTGGCAACCCTTCCCTGGGTTGCCATGGCGATTCTGGCTCGTCAGCAGTGGAGATAATTAGACCAAGTCCTTCAGGCCCTTTAGTGGCTGGACCTTAACGACGTTCCTCGCGGGTTTGGCCTTGAAAATCGTTTCTTCTTTCGTGAAGGGATTGATGCCCTTGCGCTCCGGAACGGCCGGCTTGTGCACCATTTTGATCTTCATCAGCCCAGGAACATTGAACACGCCGGGCCCACGTTTCAGGTCGCGGGAAATGAGCTCCGTCAGGGCGTCGAAGACTGCGCTCACCTGTTTCTTCTTAAGATCGGTGCGCTCGGAGATATAGGCGTAAACTTCTGACTTGGTAGAGGGTTTGTTTGCCATCTATCGCTCCTAAAGGGGACTTTGGGTTTGGTTGTCGATCATCACAGGGAAAACCGCTTTTACTTGTGCGCGTACGTTAGCACAGTCGAACTGCAGGCGGTAGCACAAAGCCTAAGAAACCTCGCTGCTTCTTCGCTTGCCAGAGCTGCAGCACTCGGCGCCGATGGACCCGCCATCGACGCTGGCGATAGAAAACTTTCGCAATGGGAACGAGAAGCATGGCTAATTTATTAATTTGAAATCCCTTTCGGTCTTGTTTCGATAGCCCGACTTCCGCGTCAGGCGCCGGCGCCACTACCGCTTGCGTGGTTTGTTAGCGGCTTGAACACCTCTGGGCGTAGGTTCGGGCTGTCCCGCGCACGCTTGCTTGCCTAAGCTAAGGATTGCTGAGAGAAAACGCAATCCAAGCAGTGCTAAACCGTGCATGGCACCCCAGTGCCCGTCGCATCTTGCCGCTTATCCGTTATGCTAAACCGCCTATCGGTTGCTGTCTACTTGCATTGATCAGCAGGTCGCAGGGCGAACCGAGCCACGTTCGGTTCAACCAAAGATTGACAGCGGGGAACGATTGTGGTCCGGGTCATGACGCATAGCACATCGACCACTTGTCGCGCTGTCTATGACTGGGATCGTCGTCGACACCCGATGGTCGTGCAATCCCTCACGGCGCGTCCGTCATCGCTCATCGGCGAGGCGTCGTTGGTTTTGCGGGGGTGATGCAAGACGACGTAAGGCATGCTCGGCTTGAAAACAGGGGCAGGCTGCGTCGTCGCATTCGGCGCCGGCGATCGATGGCGGGCGTCTTCATGCTACCCACCGACCGACCCCTCGGCCCCCTTTTACATCGCTTGTCGGGCAGCTCGGACGGCGGCTTCGCTTTGCGGCAGCGCCGCCGCCCGGGGTGCGCGCGCAGGCGTGTCTGCGTGAACTGGTAGGCGCGGCCTCGACGGCGTGGCGTCTGTGGTCGGCGCGCAGTTTGCCGTGAGGGTGCGGGGCGCGCGGGCGGGTGCCGGCAGCGGCCTGGTCGCAGCGCAGACGAAGGGGGACCGCGGACAATCCTTAAAAAATAATGCGTTAGAGGAGGGGGGCCGTTATAATCCGCTTGACTTGGAGCCACACCGCCCCTACTTGTAAAGGGCGGTGTGTTTTTTGGAGATTTGGCAATGCCGATCTACGAGTACAAGTGCCTGGATTGCGGCCATCAGCTGGAGGCCATCCAGCGTGTGAGCGAGCCGGCGCTGACGGATTGCCCCGCTTGCGGGAAGCCGGAACTGAAAAAGCTGGTATCGGCGGCAGGCTTCCAGCTCAAGGGCACCGGGTGGTATGTCACCGATTTCCGCAACAAAGACCAGAAGAAGCCCGCAGGTGACAAGAAGCCCAAGGATGAGGGAACGAAGTCGGAGACCAAGACCGAGAAAAAGGAAACATCGGCCCCTGCTTCGGGCAGCAGCGACGACTAAAGGCGAACAGCAATCATGATGTCTCACTTCCGGCGCTACTTGATAGCCGGCCTGCTCGTGTGGGTACCGCTCGGGATCACCTGGTTTGTCATCAAGTTCATGATCGACTTGATGGACCAAACCCTGCTGCTGCTTCCCGAGAGCCTGCGCCCGGAGCACCTGGTCGGCTACCGGATCTGGGGCCTGGGTGTCGTATTGACCGTCGTGATCCTGCTGACCACCGGGCTCATCGTCGCCAACCTGGTCGGGCGCAAGCTCGTCCATATCGGCGAGCGTGTGCTCGACCGCATACCGCTGGTTCGATCTATCTACTCCAGCGTGAAGCAGGTCATGGAGACGATGCTTGCCGGAAGCGGCAAGTCGTTTCGCAGCGTGGTCTTGATCGAATATCCGCGCAGGGAAATCTGGACGCTCGCATTTCTCACCGGTGAGCAAGGCGTCGAGGAGATCGAGACGAAGACCGGTCGACGCATGGCGCATATCTTCGTGCCCACGACGCCGAACCCCACCTCCGGATTCTTTCTGGTCATGCCGTCGGAGGACGTTACCGTACTGGACATGTCGATCGATGATGGTCTGAAGTTGATCATGTCCGCGGGTGTCGTGATACCGAAAAACCGCAAAGAAGCATTGCTTCAACGGCGCACCGGCACCGCTTGAGTCGCGCCGACCTACCGCTTATGCGCAGCCATTTCTGTGGACACGTCGACGAGTCGATGATCGACCAACAGGTCACCGTGTGCGGCTGGGTGCACAGCTACCGTGAC